>CAXNHL010000042.1:0-8938 GCA_964202105.1 Opitutales bacterium
GTGGGTGGCGGAGACCGTTATTTCGGCTTAGTTTCGGCTTTACTGTCGGCCATCGGGTCGCCAAGTTGCGATTCACTATCACCCATGGGAAGCCTCAAGAAGAAGCGTCGTCTGAAGATGAACAAGCACAAGCGCCGCAAGCGCTCGAAGGAAAATCGCCATAAGAAGCGTCTCTGGGGCTGATTAACCCCACCTTCGGTCCGATCCGGGCGGCTCAAAAGGCCGCCCGGCTCTTTTTCGGGCTTGCTCCGGCTCAGCCCGTTCCCAAACCTCAACCTTCCAACCGACAAAAACCATGGCTCGCGAAATCGTTATCATTGAATGCACCGAAGCCCGTAAGGAGGGCAAGCGCCCTTCCCGTTACATGACCACCCGTAACAAGAAGCTTTCCCAGGAGAAGGTGGAGCTCAAGAAGTACAACCCCTCCCTGCGCCGCCACACGCTGCACAAGGAGATCAAGGGCTAAGCTTCCCGTTCCCCTAAGCCAGAAGGGCCGGCCGCAGCGATGCGAGCCGGCCCTTCTGTTTGGCGGGGTGGAGGGGCGGCCTCAGGCCGCCTTGCCGCCACGGCGCAACTGACGCCAGCGCGCGCGGTGGTGGCGGGTCCAGTCGAGCAGGGCGCGTTCGAAGCCGATGTCGCAACCGGCCTTCTCGGACTCGATCCACTTGTGACGCAGGATCTCCTCACGCTCCGCGAGGAACTCCGCATAAAGAGAAGAACGGGCGGCTAGGTCGGCGGCAGGCTTCGTCTTGGACGGCTCTTCTCTCATGCTTGCGATGACTCTAGGGGGAAATCCGGCTACGTGGCAAGCCGGAGGCGAACGGGTGACTTTAGGAAGCCTTTTCCAGGCCGTTGAGGACTGTCAGGCCGATCGAGCGGAAAACGCGGGCCGGATTGCCGTCCGGGTGGCTGATCACCACCGGGATGCCGTGGTCGCCGCCCTGGCGGATGGCCGGATCGAGCGGGACTTCGCCCAGCAGGATCGAATCCAAGGCCGTGGCGACTTTCAGGCCGCCCCCTTGACCGAAGAGATACTGGCGGGAGCCGTCCGCGGCTTCCAGGAAGCTCATGTTCTCCGCCACGCCGAGGATGGGTACGCCGACCTTGGCGAACATCGCCGCGCCGCGGAGCGCCACGGAGACCGCCGCGGTCTGCGGGGTCGTCACGATGATCGCGCCGCTCAGGGCCATCGATTGGGCGATGGAGAGCTGGGCGTCGCCGGTTCCCGGGGGGAGGTCGATCAGCAGTACGTCCAGTTCGCCCCAGCGGACGTTCGTGGCGAACTGCGAGATGGTCTTCATGATCATCGGTCCGCGCCAGACCACGGGGGCGTCGGCGTCGATGAGGAGGCCCATCGACATGATCTTCACGCCGAAATTCTCCAGGGGGATGAGGGTGTCGCCGTCGAGGAGGGGGCGGGCGTTGACCCCGATCATCAGGGGGACCGAAGGGCCGTAGATATCGCAGTCCATGAGGCCGACCCGGCCCGGACGGCCTTTTTCCGCGAGATCACGGGCCAGGGCGCAGGCCAGGTTGACCGCGAAGGTGGACTTGCCGACCCCGCCTTTGCCGCTGGCGACGGCGATGATATGCTTCACCTGACCCACTCCCGCGTCGGCGGGTAGTTTCGTGGGGGCGGCGGGGGCGGCGGCCGCAGGCGACCCCTTCGGGACGGTGACGGTGATGGCGATCTCAGGCTGGCTGGCCCCTAGCGCCTTTAATGCGGCCTCGATCTCGGCGTAGAGCTTCTTCGGGACCTCAGGGTCCGCGCTGGTCACGGCCAGGCCGACGCTGACCTTGCCGTCGAGGGTCACCTCGATGCCTTTGACCAGGCCGAACGAGACGATGTCCCGGCTATACCCGGGGTAGCGGATCTGGCCGAGGGCCTTCTGAACGGATTCCTTATCGAGCGACATCAGCGGGATTGAACTCCCCACCCTACCTAGGTCAAACTGCTATCCTTCTAATCCTCTTCCTCGATGCGTTTCCTCGCCCTGCTGGCCGTCTTCCTTTCCGCTCCGCTCTTCAGTCAGGATAAAGTCGTCGTGAACGAAGACATCGCGGCGTTGGCCGCCAAGGGCATCGTCTCCGTCGCCGTGGTTTCCGACGATCCCGTGCTCGGCAGCCTCGTCCAGTTCGCGCTCTCCACGCACGGCGCGATCAAGGTGTCGCCGAACTCTTCCGTCAAACTCCGCATCGGTCGCACCGCGAACACCGCGGTCGTCGCCTGTGACAACGCTTTGTATATGTTCACGACTAATGTCGAGGCGCGCGATGAAGACCAGCTCGCGCTCAAGGTCGCCGACGCCGCGCTCGTCGGTCTCGGCCGCAAGTGGAAGCTGAAGCCGATGTTCGCCGATACGAAGGTCGCCTTCGTCTCGCGCTACACCGGCCACCCCGAGATCTACGTCACCAATCTCGCCCGCTCCAAGACGATGCGCCTGACGAACTACCGCAGCACCTCGATCGGACCGCGCTGGTCCGCCGACGGCTCGCGCGTCTTCTTCATCTCTTACTTCCGGGCCAACTGGCCCGAGATCTTCTCGACCAACGGCATCGGCGAGGCCGCCAAGGTCATCACCAACGTGCGCGGCGCCCTCGGCGCGGCCAGCAGCGGCCCCGACGGTCGCATCGCGTTCCTTTCCTCCAATAAGGAGACGATGGATATCTACGTCGCCGGTCCGCAGGGCCAGTCGCCGGTCCGCCTCATCAAGGCGCCGCACAAGCAGTGGGTGAACTCCGATCCGGCTTGGTCGCCCGACGGGACGCGTTTGGCCTTCACCGGCGGTCCCACGGGCAGCCCCGGTATCTATCTCGCGAGCAGCTCCGGTGGTTCTATGCAGCCCGTCGCCACCGGTTACGGCTACAGCACCGAACCGCGCTGGAACCCCGTCTTCCCCGATCAGATCGTCTTCACCCATAAGTCGGGCGACTGGCGTCTCGGCGTCATCGACCTCGCCGCGGGCAGCGTCCGTCCGATCGAGACCGCCAGCCCGGCGCCCCTCGTACACGCTTCGTGGTGCGCCGACGGCCGTCACCTCGTGGCCGCGCAAGGCGACTGGCTGGCCGTCGTGGACAGCGTGACCGGCAAGGTCACGCGCCTCACGCCGTCCAACCTCGGCCGTTGTTCCGAGCCGGACTGCTGGACGCCGCGCGCCCGCTGAGCGGCCTCACTTGCCCGCCGGTCTGGGCGAGAAGCCGTTCTGCTGCCGCTCACGTTCGATCAGGTAGGTGCGGTCACGCAGTGAGCTCCGTAGCACGGAGTAGTTCGCCTTCGCGTTGCCGTCCTGGTGCTGCAGCAGCGCCGCCGAACGTTCGATGCTCAGGCTGACCGGGTTATCCGTCGCCCCGAGCAAGATGCCGATCGTCAGCAGGACGAGGAAGGAGCCGACCTGGATGAAGCGATGGACGATCCAATCGCCCCGCAATTCCCGTTCTTTGCGGGCGATTGCCGTCACCGCCTGCGTCTGCGTGAATCCGTCGATGTTGACGGCATCGGCGAGCCCGTAGGTGAGGAGGCGCTTGCGCGTCTTCTCGTCGATGCGGTGCGACTCGCTGATCTGTTCTACCGCGGTGGCCGGAGCCTTCTTGGTCCGCACCTTGAGCCCCGAGCCGGCCGGAAAGAAATCGCCCACCGTCCGCCAGACGTCTTCTTCGTCCAGCCGGCAGGGGTGTTGCGGCGTCAGTTCGCCGGAAGCGAGCAGGGCGGCGACTTCGGCCTCGGAAAGGGCGGCGGGGGGTTCGGCGCCAGGGTGAAGATGAAAACTACGCATGGTGCCGTCCGTGAGGGCCGACCACAGGAGCGTGGCGGTTTTCGCGGGGCTCGCAAGGCGATAGGGCCTTCAATACCCTTTGCCAAAAGGCTCAGACCTCTCTTTCATAGACCTCGCTCGATGGGCAACCAAGGTATCAATCAATCGCAGAAGCAGGTCCAAGGCCTCGTCCTTACGCCGCAGCTTCGCCAGTCGCTCCGCATCCTCCAGGTGCCTGCGGCCGAGCTCCTGCGGGAGATCTCCTCGGAGCTGGCCGCCAACCCTTTGCTCGAAGAGGTCGAACCGGCCTCCAACGAGAGCCTGGATGCGCCGATGCCCTCCGAGGAACCCGAGGAGGACGGCCCCCGGGAGCTTTCCCTCGGCGACGACGATTTCGACGCGCTGAAGCGCATGAAGGAGGACTGGGACGAGAGTTATTACGAAGAGATCCGTTCCCAGGGCTACACCCAGGAAGACGAAGAGCGCCGCCGACACATGCTCGAATCGGCCACCGGGGAAGCCTCGCTTTCGGAGCATCTCGCCGACCAGGCCCGGACGGCCAGCGACGATCCCGCGGTACAGGAGGCGCTGAAGCTCCTCATCGCCTCGCTGGATGAACGCGGGTTCGTCGAGGAAGACCTCTCGACCCTCGCGCTCCGTTCCGGCCAGCCCTACGAGGCCGTCATGACGGCCCATACGCTGCTCATGGCCTTCGATCCCGCGGGCATCGGCGCCCGCGATCTCCGCGAATGCTTCCTCGCCCAGCTTCGTCAGCGCGGACGGGGCCTCTCCACCGCGGCCCGGCTCATCAGCGACTGCTGGGAGCCGATGATGGGCCGTCGTCTCGAGGAATGCGCGCGCGTGCTCGACGTCGAACTCGACGACATCCGCGAGGCCCTGACCGAACTCGCCAAGCTCGAGACCCTCCCGGCCCGCCGTTTCGCGCGCGACGACAACCGCGTCGTCACGCCGGACGCCACCGTCGAGCCCGGTCCTGGTGGCAAATGGAAGGTCATCATGGACGACCGCCACGTCCCGAAGCTCCGCCTCGCGCCCGCCTACAAGGACATGCTCGCCGGCCAGGCTCTCGGCGAGAAAGAGCGTACGTACATCCTTGAGCGCATGCGCCAGGGCAAGTTCCTCATCGGCGCCATCGAGGAACGCCAGCGCACGATCGAGAAGCTCGCGCACATCATCCTCGAACGTCAGGCCGACTTCTTCGAGCACGGACCCTCGCGGCTACGCCCGCTCACGATGACCGACGTCGCCAAAGAGATGGGCGTGCATGAGACGACCGTCGGCCGCGCGGCGGCCAACAAGTGGATGCTCACGCCCCACGGTCTCCGCGAATTCCGTTGGTTCTTCACGTCCGGTGTCTCGACTTCCGACGGCGGCACCGTCGCCCAGGAAGGCGTGCAGGAACTGATCGCTGATATCCTCGCCCGCGAGAACCCCGCCGAGCCGCTGGCTGACGAGGCCATCACCGCCGAACTGCGTAAGCGCGGCGTGCAGATCGCCCGCCGCACGGTGGCGAAGTATCGCGAGGCGCTGGGCCAGCCTTCGGCGCACATGCGCCGCAAGCGTCTCTGATCAGGCGAGCCGGCCGAGGACGGAGTCCCAGCCGAAGTTCGCCATGTCGGGGAAGAGGAACTGCACGCCGGCGGTCCGTCCATCAGGCAGGCGCGCAGGCGCGGCCACGAGGGGCAGGCCCGCGAGCGAGGCCGGCGCATTGAGCGCGAGCAGGCGTCGGCGGTGGGCGTCGTCTGTGGACGCCTTGCTCACCGCGCCGCCGAAGGTCGCCGGCATCGCGATGAAATGATGGCGGCGGAAAATCGTGCGGAAGGCGTCGGAGATCCGGGCGCGCGCCGCTTCGGCCGCGCGGAGTTCATCGTAGGTGCGACGCCGGCCGGCATCAAGGCGCGCCCAGACGACGGGATCGTATTCGGCGCGGCGGCGTTCGAGCCAGCCCGCATGGACCCGCGCGGCGGCGTGGCCGCCCAGGACCGGATAGACGTCGGCCGCGTCGGCGCAGGCGAGGCGAAGTAACGTCGCGGCGGCGACGTCTTCCTGGGCGCCGGCCTTGAGCGCGACCGCGCGCATGGCGGCGAGATCGTCCGCGGGGATGCCCAGGCCGAGGTCGCCGGCCCAGAGGCCCGCGCCCGCGGGCGGGGCCTCGCCGAGCACCGCGGCCGAGACCTGACGGAGGTCGCCGGCCGAGCGGGTGATCCAGCCTTGGGTGTCGTAGCCGGGCGAAAGGGGGAAGATGTCGCCGACGGGCGCGACGTCGGGCGAGAGGCGCAGGCCCCACACGCCACAGTAGCCGCAAGGCACGCGGATCGAGCCGGCCGTATCGGTCGCGAGCGCGAAAGGCACGAGCCCGCGCGCAACGGCGAAGGCCGAGCCGGAGCTCGAGCCGCCGGCGAGCAGTTCCGGGTGATCCGGATGCGGGCAGTCGCCGTAGTGCGGGTTCTCGCCGCTCAGCCCGAAGGCGAATTCATTGAGCTGCGTGCGTCCGCATTCGATGGCGCCGGCATCGCCTTCGAACGCCGCGGGCAGCGAGGACGTCGCGCGGGCGGCGCCGATCTCCTGCGGCAGGAACGTCGAGCCCGCGAAGGTCGGTTCGTGCTGTCGGAAATAAAGGTCCTTCGTCAGGAAGGGCACGCCGCCGAGGGCCGACTCGCGGAGCGGCCAGGCTTCCTCGAAGCGCCGCGTCAGCGTGCGCGTGTCGGGCAGGCCGCACAGGGCCGCCCGTTGTTCCGCCGGGCCGATCTCGGCCAGCTTGAGCAGGAAAGCCTCTGCCGCCATACGCGGACCACGCGTGAGCGTGAACTCGCGCCAGTCTTCGACGGACTGCGGCAGCAGGGTCACAGCGCGAGCGGGACGCCCGGTTCGGGGTCATGCACGCGGGTGCCGGGCAGGGCGGCCGCGAGGGTCTCCTTCATCCACGCGCGCGCGGGCGGATCGCCGTGCGTCAGGACGATGTCCTTCGGCGAGACGGATTTGGCGAAGTCGATGAGCTCCTCGCGGTCGGCATGGCCGCTGAGGTGGAAGCGTTCGACCTTGGCGCGCAGGGTCGCGGTGTGGTCGAGGGTCTTGAACTTGAATTCACCGCCGGGGTTCATGCCGATGAGTTCACCCCCCGGGGTCTCCGGATCGCAGTAGCCGACGAAGAACACCGCGTTCTCCTCGTGGTCGAGCATGTTCGCGGCGACGCGCCAGGCGGGCGTCTTCTCGACGAGCATGCCGCTCGAAAGGAGGTAGATGCCGCGTTCGGGCATGTTCTTGCCCGGCTGCACATACTTGCGCGAGAGGGGCAGGATGCCGAGGTCGCGCAGGACCTGACGGCTGAACTTCACCTGCTTGGTCTTACGGCTCGCTTCGTCGAGGTAGTCGCAGAGGTCGAGACCGAGGCCGGAGCAGAAGATCGGCACGTCGGCCAGGTTACCCGCGTCGGCGGCTTCCTGGAGCAGCAGCAGGATCTCCTGCATGCGGCCGAAGGCGAAGGCCGGGAGCAGCACCGAGCCGCCTTCATCGCAGACTTCGTTGATCGCCTTGATGAGGCGCTGTTCTTCCTTGCCGCGGTTGAACGACGGTGCCGTGGCCGTGGCCCCGCGCGTACATTCCATCACGAGGGTGTCGACCGGCGTGCGCGGGAAGTTGGCGCCGGCGACCGTGCGCTGGGCTTGGAAATGGACGTCGCCGGTGAAGAAGTGCTTCTGCTTACGGTGTTCGACGAGGCAGCCGACCGCGCCGGCCACGTGGCCCGCGAGGTGGAAGGAGAGGGCGACTTCTTCGCCGCCGCGGCCGATGATGCGCGGGTTGGCCAGAGGCACCGCCGCGAGGGCGTGCTCGACGCGTTCGACGTCGGTTTCGACGTAGAGCGGGTAGTCCTGGTTACCGGTCTCCTCGCGCTGGCGCTTCATCACCTGGATGGAGTTGCTCAGCAGGCGGCGGACGAAGAGCGTCGTGGCGCCGGAAGCGTAGACGCGGGCCCCCGGGTGCTGCTTGAGCAGGAGCGGGAGCGAGCCGAGGTGATCGAGGTGGCAGTGCGTGAGGATCACGCCGTCGACCGAGCCCTGGATCTTGTCGATCTGCGGGAGCGCCTTGCGGCCGTCGAGCTTGGGATGGAGGCCGCAGTCGAACACCAGCCGCAGTCCGCCGAATTCGGCGAGCATGCAGTTGGCGCCGATTTCACGGCCGGAGTTGAGGTCAGTAAGTCGCATCAGGAAGGGTCGGGCGGGGGCGTCATCGCGAAGACCGGGATCCGCGTGAAGACGCGTTCGCCGGTCGAGGTCGTACCATGGAAGGAGCCTTCGGCCGTCCGCGGGCCGCCGGCCAGGTGGTAGCTGTTGTAAGAGAACTGTTCGCCCGGGGGTAGGGTGGGGGTCTCGCCCACGATGCCGTCGCCCTCGAAGATCTCGATCTCGCCGTCCGGCGAACGGATGATCCATTTCCGGCCGAGCAGCTTGACCGTCTCCTGGGAGAGGTTGCTGATGGTCAGGAAGTAGACGAAGGCGTGCGGGGTTTCCGGGGGGAAGTTCGCATCCCGGTGGTGGGACACCTTGTCGACGGTGACCCTGAGGCCTGGGAGTTCCTTTCCGGTAGCTTGCACGTGACCCAAGACAAGAGGGCTTGGCCGACTTACGGAAGCCATAAATGGGGCAATCGTCGGGCCTAACGACCTTCCCTTCTTGCCCCTTGGGGCGGACGACCTTTGATGAGGTTCGGATGTCCACCCTCGCCGATCGCAAGCGCAACCTCGGGCGCGTCCCGGTGAAGTGGATCGTGCTGGCCGCCTACATCCTGCTGGTCCTGGTCTCCCGCTGGGTGACTTCCGCCGACCGCCTGCCCAACCCCGAGCTGGCCCAGCGGGTGGAATTCATGACGCTCGGCAGTCCGGAGGGCCGTGCCGCCTTGCCGGTCATCGTCATCCCCCGTCTCCCGGACGGTGGCGCCGATTGGAACCAGGCCGCCGTCGATCTCGTCAAGACGCGGGGCTCCGCCGACGTCGGTCCGGTCTACGCCGCCCGCTGGCCGACCGCCTACCATCGTTCGCGTGCGTCGATGAGCGATGAGAGCATCGCCGCCGATATGCTGCGTTCGATGGAGCCGCGACTCGGCAAAGGCCGCTTCCATCTCGTCGGCGAAGGCATGGGCGGGATGGTCGCCCTCGCGGTCGCGACGAA
>CAXNHL010000043.1:0-8936 GCA_964202105.1 Opitutales bacterium
TCGACGTTGGCGATGGCGTCCTTGTCCTGGCTGCGGACCTTCTTCTGGTTACGGTCGAGCTGCTGCTCGGCCGACTGGATGTCGGCGAGGATGAGTTCGGTCTCGATGACCTCGATGTCGCGGATGGGGTCGACCTTGCCCATGCTGTGGACGATGTCGTCGTTATCGAAGCAGCGCACCACGTGGATGATCGCGTCGCACTCGCGGATATTGGAAAGGAAGTCGTTGCCCTTGCCTTCGCCCTTGGAGGCGCCGGCGACGAGGCCGGCGATGTCGACGATGTCGATCGTGGCCGGGATGACGACTTTCGTGCCGGCGATCACCTGGAGCTTCTGCATGCGTTCGTCCGGCACGAGGACCACGCCCACGTTGGGCTCGATCGTGCAGAACGGGTAGTTCGCCGCCTCGGCCTTGCGCGAGCGCGTAAGGGCGTTGAAGAGGGTCGACTTGCCCACGTTGGGGAGTCCGACGATGCCTGCCTGGGTCTTTGCCATGGAAGAGGCAACGTGGGCATCCGCCCCGCCAAGGTCAAGAGCCGCCGTCAGGGGGCCAGCGTCAGGGCCTGTTCGGCGAGCTCGGGGTCGGGTAGCACCACTTCGTCCTTCGGCTGCGGTTGTCCGCGGACGATCCGGGCGACGGCGAGGCGGCCGCGGACCGAGGTGATCTCCAGGATCGCGGAAGGATTCAGCTGGGGGTCGCGCGCGATGACCTGCAGGCCTTCGCGGACGATCGTGCCCGGGATGAGGAGCAAAGGCACGCTGGTGCTGCGGAGCGGGTAGCCTTGGACGAACCCCACGCGGGCGTTGCGCGGCGCGCCGGCCGGGAGCGCGAACGGGTTCGGCTCCTCGGCGGGCTTGGACGGCTTGAACACGGCGCAGCCTGTCAGCAGCGCGAGCAGCAGACAGACTGGGCCGAGCCGGCTCACTGGCGCTGCGGAGCGCCCGGACCTTCCGGGGGCTTGCCGATGAAGGCCGCGAGGGCGGAATTGGGCGGCAGTCCGCCGGGCAGTCCGCCGGGCGAAAGCGGACCAGGGGTCTGCTCGGCCTTTTCGTCTTCGGAGATGAACTGGTCGAAGCCGGGTCCCGACGTATCGAGCTCGCCTTCGAACATGCCCTGCAGCTGGCGCATGCGCGTCGGGTGGCGCATCTTGCGGAGCGCCTTGGCTTCGATCTGACGGATACGTTCGCGGGTGACCTTGAAGTGACGGCCGACTTCTTCGAGCGTGCGCTGGACGCCGTCGAGGAGGCCGAAGCGGAGGATGAGGACTTCCTTCTCGCGTTCGGCGAGGGAGCGCAGGACGAAGTCGATCTTCTCGCGGAGGAGTCGGGTGGAGGCCGTGTCGGAGGGGTTTTCCGCGGACTTGTCCTCGATGAAGTCGCCGAGCGAGGTGTCCTCGCCGTCGCCCACCGGGGACTGGAGCGAGATCGGCTGCTGGGCCATCTTCATGATCTGCTGCACGCGATCGATCGCCATGTTCATCTCGTTGGCGACTTCTTCGGCGGTCGGCTCGTGCCCGAGCTCCTGGGTGAGCTGCTTCTGGACCTGCATCACCTTGTTGAGCGTCTCGATCATGTGGACCGGGATGCGGATGGTGCGGGCCTGGTCGGCGATGGAGCGGGTGATGGCCTGGCGGATCCACCAGGTCGCGTAAGTGGAGAACTTGTAGCCGCGGCGGTATTCGAACTTCTCGACGGCCTTCACGAGGCCCATGTTGCCTTCCTGGATGAGGTCGGTGAAGAGCAGGCCGCGGTTCTGGTATTTCTTGGCGATGGAGATCACCAGGCGGAGGTTATGTTCGACCATCTCGGTCTTGGCGCGCTGCGCTTCGTCGAGGTGCTTGCGGACATTCCGGGCGAGGTGGATGAGTTCGCCCGGGCTGAGGCGCCAGCGGAGTTCGATCTCGCGGGTGCGGGAGGCGGAGATCTCAAGCTTCACGGCCTTCTTCGCGCGGACCGGGCCGCGGGCGACGATGGTCGGTTCGACCAGGTTGCGGGAGTCTTCGATGTCGCCCTTGATGTCGGGCAGTTCGAGCCACTCTTCGAAGAGCTTCATCTTGAAGCAGAACTTCCGGAGGATGTCCTTGCAGCCTTCCTTGGCGGTGCGCTCGAGCTTGGTGTAGGCTTCGCGGGTCTTGGCCTTCTTGGGGGCGTCGGTCTCGTCGAGGTATTTCTGCCAGGCCTTGTCGAGCTTGGCCTTGAGCTTGGTGCACTCCTCCGTGGCCTTGGGGAGCATCTTATAATACGCGTCGCGGGACTCGACCTTCTTGTCGATGACCACCTTGTCGAAGCGCTCTTCCTTGCGGAGGACCTTGAGGGCGAGGTCGAGCTGGTAGGGCAGGGTGAGCCAGCAGGAGAAGAGGAACTCCTGGGCGCGCAGTTCGGCGTCTTCGATGCGCTTGGAGATCTCGACTTCCTGTTCGCGGGTGAGCAGGGGCTTGTGGCCCATCTGCTTCAGGTAGACGTTGAACGGATCGTAAGGGGCGTCGGCCGGGACGGTGCGCGCGGCTTCTTCTTCGGAGTCTTCGACCTTCTTGCGGTACGTCTCGACCTCATCCTCGTCCAGGAGCTTGATGTCCAGGTTGTCGAGGATGTTCATGATGTTCTCGATCAGCTCCGGGTCGGTGGCGCTGTCGGGGATGACCTCGTTGATGTTCTGGACGGTCACGAAGCCGTTCTTCTTGGAAAGGCTGACGAGCAGCTGGACCTTCTGATTGATGGCCGGCCCGATCGGCGCGATCGGCTTGGTCGCCGTCGCGGGCTTGGGCACGATCGCCTTGGGGGCGGGCTTGGCGACGACCTTGGCGACCGGGGCCTTGGCCGGAGCGGGTTTGACCGGCGCGGCCTTCGGGGCGGCGGCTTTCGCGGCGACCGCCTTCACGGGCGGCTTAGCCGGAGCCTTGGCGGCGGCTTTGACGACGGGCTTGGCCTGCTTGGAGGCTTTGGCCGGTTTGTCGGTGGTCTTCTTGTTCTTCTTATCGGTCATCTTGGGAAAATCAGGCGGCGGTGAGCGTCGGCGGGGTCGCGTGCGATTTGCGCAGGGCGATCTTTTCGGACTGGAGCCGGTTGAGCGTGGCGACGTCTTCGCGAGGGGTGGAGGCGATCCGGGCGTCGAGGCTGCGCATCAGGGCTTGGACGTGGCGGCCGTGGAAGGACTTCAGGATCGTGTTGGCGCGAGGCAGGATGTCCTTCTCGTCGTCGCGGCCGGCGTAGCTTTCGGCGGAAAGGCGGGCGGCTTCGGTGCGCAGTTCGTCGTCGAGGGCGTTGACCGCCTCGCGGAGACCGGCGAAATGGCCGTGGGCGGCTTCGTTGAGCAGGGCCATCAGGAGTTGGCCGCCTCGGCCGGACTGGTCGATCCACTCGAGCGGGAGCGACTGGGCGATGGGAACGAAGTAGGCGTCATGCCGCAGAAGGAACAGTATCAGATCCTCCTCCGGCGTTGTCAAGCCCCCCCCCTTGACAACGGGGACGGGTGCTTCGTCCGGGCCGCCGAGCTGGGCCGCGGGACGCTGGGACTGGGATTGGGCGCGGTGGCGCTCGTAGGCCATGTGCATCTCGCGGATGCCGATGCCGGCGTGGCGGGCGGCCTCGTTGAGGGCTTCGCGGACGATCTCCTCGGCGCCGGCCTGCTCGACGATGGGGAAGAGGGATTCCAGGAGGCTGAGTCGGCTGGTCAGCGGCAGGTTGACGGAGCCTTCGGGGACGAGGGACTGTACGCAGAACTGCATCGCACTGCGGGCGCCGGCGACGAGGCCGGCCCAGCCCGCGGCGTCATGCGTCGAGAAGTATTCGTCGGGATCCTTGCCGCCGGGCAGCGAGAGGAAGCGGATGTCGAGGCCTTCGCGGAGACCGATGGGCAGCAGGCGCAGAGCGGCCTTCTGGCCGGCGGCGTCGGAGTCCAGGAAGACCAGCAGGCGCTGGCTGAAGCGACGGAGCTGCTGGAGGTGTTCTTCGGTGACCGCGGTGCCTTGGGCGGCGATCGCGCCGGGGATGCCGGCCGAGTGGCAGCGGATGGCGTCGAGCTGGCCTTCGACGAGCACGAACGGATCCACGTCCTTGCGGGTCATGCGGGCGCGGTCGAGGTTGAAGACGGTGCGGGACTTCTTGAACAGCTCGGTTTCGGGCGAGTTGACGTACTTGGCCTCGCGCGAAGGGTCGTCCTGCGGGGTGATGTCGAGCTGGCGCGCGGTGAAGGCGATGACGCGGCCCTGGATGTCGCGGATCGGGATGATCAGGCGGCCGCGGAAGCGACAGCGCCAGCGCAGCGGATCGGGCACGCGGTCGACGCCGAAGAACAGGCCGGTCTGGGCGAGCGCGTCCTTCGCGTAGCCCTTGGCCAGCAGGCCGGGGATGAGTTTCGAATCATCGACCGGGGCGAAACCGATGCCGAAGTCGTCGGCGACTTCCGGGGAGAACTTGCGCTGGCGCGTCCAGTAGTCGCGGATCCATTCGCCGTGCACCGGGTCCTCGAGGAAGCAGCGGCGCCAGTAGTCGGTGACGAGCTCATGGATCTCGAGGAGCTGGCCGCGGAAGGACTTCTCGTTCTTGCCGTCGCCGCCGCTCTCGTAGTCGAGCTTGAAGCCGAAACGGTTGGCGACGCGTTCGACGGATTCCGGGAAGTCGAGGCCTTCGCGGTTCATGACGAGCTTGAAGGCGTCGCCGCCTTGCTGGGTGGAGAAGCAATACCAGAGGCCGGTCTCCGGGTTCACCTTGAACGAAGGGCTCTTCTCTGACTTGAAAGGGCTGAGACCCCACCAGTCGCGCCCGCGCTGCTTCATCTGGGTATAGTCGCCGGCGAGCGCGACGATATCAGCCCGTTGGCGGAGCTCATCGATCGATCTGCGGGAAATACGGGCCACGGGTGTCAAGGGGTGGCTGTCAAGGGGTGGGGCGCAAACGTAAATAATTCCCAATCGGCGATGGGGAGTTCCCCCGTGTTATGCCCGGGGGTGTCTCTGGCGCAAGGGGCGGTCGGTTTTCAGCACTCGTCGCAGAGCTTCCGGCGGATCCGGGCGGCTTCGGCCCGCAGGCGGGCAGCTTCGGCGGTTTGGCCGGCCTTGTCCAGGACGTCGGCCAGGTTGTCCAGGACCGAGGTGACTTCGCGTTTCTCGGCGCCGTGGAGCTGCTGGACGCCACGCAGCTGTCGGCGGAAGAGGGTTTCGGCTTCGGCTAACTTACCACGCTTCAGCTCAAGACCGCCGAGGATACTCATCGTGCCGAGAGGGTCGGGGTGGGTTTCGCCGAGAAGGGTGACTTCCAGTGCGAGCACCGTGCGGTAAAATTCGGCGGCCTCGTCGAAGCGTGACTGGCGGTAGCACAGGCCGGCGAGCTGGGTGCGGAGATTGATGATCGCGGCGTCGGAACCGCGCGGCGCGTTCTCCAGCAAGGTCAGTGCTTCACGGTAAAGTCGCTCAGCTCCGGGGAGATCGTCGGTCGACATCCGCAGCGAGGCGAGTTCGCGCCGCAGGTCCGCGGCGGCGGAACGTTGGTCGCGCGTTGCGGTGGGTTGCGACTGGATGGCCTGACTGAGCAGTCCTTCGGCTTCGGCTGACTTGCCTTCGCTGCGTAAAGCCGCGGCCCGTTGGCGTAAAGCCTCAGGGCCGTTGGTTGGCGCGGATGACGTCTCCGCGCAGCCGACCATCAGGCAAGCCAACAGCAGGCAGAGCGCGAGGCGCGTCATCAGTCGCCGAGGAAGCTGGCGTCGTCGCACTGCGCCTTGAAGTAGGGCGCGTTGCCGTCGACCTCGACCGTGAGCGTGTGATTGCCCGCGGGAATCGAGGCGGCGTAGGCGCCGGCCTTCAGTTCAAGGGCCTTACCATCCAGCCAGGCGGCCTTGACGCCGGTGAGGAGCAGCGGCTTGGAGGTCGCGGCGGCCGCGGTGAGGCGAGCGGTCGCGTACAGGCGGCCCGGATTGAATTCCTTCGGTAGCTGGCCGTTGACGAGCGTGTAGACCGGTGTGGCGGCAGCGGACTTGGCGAGGGCGCCCGGAGGCTGGTCGTCGAAGACCCAGAGACGGGCGACGTTGCCCTTGCTGGCGTCGAACGGACCCGGCTTGCCGATCTCGCCAAGGAAGGCGAAGAAGTTACGACGGGAGACGCCGGTGATGCCGTCGGACAGGCCGGCGGGCATGATGCTGCCGATGTTGTCGCGGCTCATGATGTTGGCCTTGAGGATGGCCAGCTCGACGCCGGGACCAGGGCGGATGAAGAGCTCGGTCGCGTTCTCGCGCGCAGGGATGCCGACCATCTGGCTGCCGTCCTTCATCTTGAAGGAGAAGCCGTGGTAGCCTTCCTTCACCTTCGCGGCCGGGTTGAGCACGCTCTCGATGATGTAGTCGAGCGGGGCGCTCGCGCCGATGCTGCTGAGGTCGGGACCGAGCTTGCCGCCGGCGCCGCCGATGGCGTGGCAGATCGCGCAGCCGTTCTTACGATACTGAAGTTCGCCTTCCGCCGGATCGGCGCCTTTCTTGATGGTCTCGATCATACCAGCGATCTCCGCGCTGTAATCACGCGGGCCGGATTTCGCGCCGGCGAGCGGTTCGATGACCTTGACCAGCGCATTGCCTCCGCGGCCGAGGGAACGGGCGGACTGCAGCGCGGCCGCATAGTGTTCGGCGCTCAGGCCCTGCGGGAATTCCTTGGCCAGTCGCTGGGCGAAGCTGCCAAGCTGGAAGAGGTTGGTCCAGACGGCGGTCGCTTCCGGCTTCGTCTTGATCTGCGCGAAGACCGAGGGGATGACTTTCAAGGCTTCACCCGGAGCGTGGACGGCCAGGGCGGGCAGGGCGTCCTGACGGACGACCGCCGGACGCGTTTCGGCGGTCAGGCTGCGGAGCACCTTCAGCGAGGCCTGCTGGCCGATCGTGCGGAGCGCGGCCACGGCGGTGCGACGGAGCTCGGCGTCCTTCTCGCGGCCGGCGAAGTCGCCGAGCTGCGGCACGGACGGCACGAGCTTCCACTGGCCGGCGAGGCGGACGGAGGTGACGAGGAGGTTACGCTCGGTCTCGTAGCGGAGGAGTTTGCCCAGCGTGTTGAGGTCGCCGGTCGGGCGTACGTTGCGATTGGCGGCTTCGACGAGGGCGAAGGTGATACGATGGCGGGTCGACGGCTGGAGGGAGGCGTCGTCCATCAGCGCGCGGAAGAGCAGGGTGGCTTCTTCGGTCGTGCCGGCCTTGCCGACGAGTTCGATCCAGGGGCCCGTGCCGGCCGCATCAATCTTCCGACCGGCGAACAGGCGCTGGACGTAAGGCGTGGCGATGCCCGGGTCGATGGCCTTCACGATGGCGTCGAGTTCGGCTTCATGGCCGACGACCTTCGCCGGCTGAGCGGCGACGTCTTCGAGCCACGGACGGGCGAGTTCGTTGATGCTGGTCCAAGCGGCGAAATCGAGGAAGTTGTCGGCCGGATCCTTAGGCAGGTTAGCCAGCACGGCGCGGGCGCTTTCCGGCGTGCGGACGCGGGCGAGGGCGCGATGCGCCTCGAGGCGGACGCGCGGATTGGCGTGGGCGAGGAACGGCGTGATGAGGGCGATGTCCGTCGCGCCGCGGGCGCCGAGGGATTTGCCGAGTTCGCGGAGGCCGACCTGCAGGCTGGCCGGATCCTGGCTGCGGAGGAGTTCGGCGAGATGGCCGGTGTCGTTGGTGCGACCGCTGAGCAGCCAGGCGGCGTGACGACGGCTCACGTCATCCTTAGCCCAGGTCTTGAGGGCGGACTGGAGTTCGGCGACGGGCAGCTTGGCGAGTTCGCGGCGAGACTGTTCGAAGGTCCAGCGGTTAGGGGAGAGCAGGTTGGCGAGAAGCTCCTTGGTCGGCTTGCCGAGGACCGGTTGCCAGGCGAGCGGCTTGGCGTTCTCCGGCAGAATGCGCCAGATGCGGCCGCTGATCTTGTCGCGGCGCGGGTCGCGGAAGTCGACTTCGCCGTGGTTGATAATCGGGTTGGTCCAGTCGGCGACGTAGACCGCGCCATCGGGGCCCATCTTCAAGGTGATCGGGCGGAAGGCTACGTCGCTCGTGCGGACGACGTCGGGCAGTTCCTTGGTCACGTAACCCGACTTCGGGGCGGCGTCGGTGCTGAAGTCATTGAAGCCGAAGCGAACGATGCGATGGGCGCGGAAGTCGCACGTGATCGCGTTGCCTTGCCAGTCGGCGCTGAACAGCGGGCTTTGCACGAGCTCGAGGCCGCTGAACTTCGGATAGGAGCCGGGGCTGATGCTGCCGACGAGACGGCGGGCGCCTTCGGAGGGCGGGAAGGCCGCGCCGGGGAAGGCCCAGTGCACGCCGGTGCCGTCGGCGCCGGAGGTCAGGAACGTCTGGCCGGCGAGGTCTTCCTGCTGGCCCCAGGCGTTGACGAGACCCTTCGAGTGGACTTCGAGACGCTCGGTGTTCGGGTCATAGGCGAAAGCCACGCCCGAGTTGGCGCGGACGAGGCCCCACGGGGTCTCGAGGTGCGAGTGGATGTAGATCGTCTGGTGGAAGTAGAGACGGCCATCGATGCCCCAGTGGAGGGTGTGGACGATATGGTGGGTGTCCTCGGTGCCGAAGCCGCTCAGGACGATGCGACGTTCCGCGAGCACGCCGTCCGCGTTGGGCTTCGTGAGGTGGAGGAGCTCGGTGCTGGCGCCGACGTAGACGCCGCCGAAGTTGTCCGGTGCGACGCCGGAAGGAATCAGCAGGCGGTCGGCGACGATGCGCGAGACGTCGGCGACGCCGTCGCGGTCGGTGTCTTCGAGCAGGATGACCTTGTCGTTGCCCGTGGACGGACCGAACTTCGAGGAGTTGCCGGCCATCTGCGCGGCAAGGTCCTCGGGGTTGACCTGCGGGTAGGTGTTGGAAGTCGCGACCCAGAGGCGGCCGGCGGTGTCCCAGTTCATGTGGACGGGCTTCTCGAGCAGCGGATTCTCGGCGAAGAGCGACATGCGCAGGCCGTCGGACAGTTTGAAGTCCGG
>CAXNHL010000044.1:0-8929 GCA_964202105.1 Opitutales bacterium
CAGGGCAAGGGACGCGACCATAACGCCGGCGCCTTCACCGCCTGGATGGCCGGCGGCGGCGTCAAGGGCGGCGTCGCCTACGGCAGCACCGATGAGCTCGGAGCCAAGGTCGCCGACAAACCTGCCTACTGCTACGACCTCCACGCCACCGCCCTGCACCTGCTCGGCGTCGACCACGAGAAGCTGACATACTACAATAACGGGGCCAGACGCCGCCTGACCGACGTCCACGGCCACGTAATCAAGGAATTGCTGGCCTGAGTGAGACGATAGTGCCGCCCGGTGAAACAAAGCGGGCAGTAGTCTGTCAGAAAAGTGTTATGATGAAAGGACGCCCCGCTGCCGGGCGTCCCCACCCTTCGGTCCCATGCCCCGCCCCACCGCCATCGCCCTCCTGCTGCTCACCGCGGCCGGCCTGAGCGCGGCCGTGGACTTCGACCGGGAAATCCGACCGCTTCTGCAGGATCGGTGCGTCGAATGCCACGGTCCGAAGAAGAACAAGGCGGACCTCCGGCTCGACGCGAAGACGCATGCCCTCAAGGGCGGCGAATCGGGTCCGGCCTTCGTCGCCGGCGACCCGGCCAAGTCGCTCCTCTTCGACCGCATCACCACGAAGGACGAAGACAAGAAGATGCCGCCCAAGGGCGAACCGCTCACGCCCGCCCAGGTGGAGAAGGTGCGCCAGTGGATCGCCGAGGGCGCGGTCTGGCCGGAGAACGCCGCCGACCTTTCCGCCCGCCGCGATCCCCGCCTCGACCACTGGGCCTACCAACCGGTGCGCCGACCGGCCGAAGGCCGCACGATCGAC
Organism: Opitutales bacterium; assembly: GCA_964202105.1. Taxonomy (GTDB): domain Bacteria; phylum Verrucomicrobiota; class Verrucomicrobiia; order Opitutales; family UBA953; genus UBA953. The sequence continues at coordinate 809 of CAXNHL010000044.1, forward strand.
GACTTTATCGCGGCAGGATTGAAGGCTAAAGGACTGTCGATGTCCCGCCTCGCCGACCCGCGCGTGCTCATCCGTCGGACCTACTTCGATATCACCGGACTGCCGCCCTCGCCGGAGGAAGTGGCCGCCTTCGTCGCGGACCCGTCGGACCGGGCTTACGCAGCGATGGTCGACCGCCTGCTGGCCTCTCCGCGCTTCGGCGAGAAATGGGCCCGCCATTGGCTGGACGTGGCGCGCTTCGCCGAATCCGACGGCTTCGAGACCAACCTCGCCCGGCCCAACGCCTGGCCCTACCGCGACTACGTCATCCAAGCGCTCAACGCTGACGTGCCTTACGATCGGTTCGTCCGCGAACAGCTCGCGGGCGACCAGCTCGGCGTCGATGCGGCGACCGGCTTCCTCGTCGCCGGACCCTTCGATAAGGTGAAGTCGCCTGACCCCGTCCTCACCGCCAACCAACGGGCCGACGAACTGCACGACATCATCGGGACGACGGCGTCCGCCTTCCTGGGTACGACCCTCGCCTGCGCGCGCTGCCACGACCACAAGTTCGATCCGCTCCCGACGACCGACTACTACGGCTTCATGGCCATCCTACAGGGCGTCCAGCACGGCGAACGGGAACTACGCACGGCCGAGACCGTGGAGCGGACCGCGAAGGCCGACGCCCTCCGCAAAGAACTCGCCCCGCTCGAACGGACCCTGCGCAGCTTCAAGCCGAAGGCCTACCTCGGACGCATCCTGCTGACCGACGAGGAAGATGCGCGCCTTGCGCAGCATCTCGCACCGACCAAGAAGAGCCACCTCATCCCCTACGACAAGGGCACGGAAAAAGGCCACGCCCAGGACCCCGGAGACTTCCAGCGGCTGCCTAACCTGAGCGCCGGCTACCGGTGGTGGAGCGCCGACAAACCGGGCGAGAATTTCGTGGCCTGGAAACCCGCGATGAGCGGCGAGGTGCGTATCTGGATTTCCTGGGGCGCCTGGACGACCCACGCCGCGGACGCCCGCTACGTGCTTGATCTCGACGGGGACCTCAAGACCACGGCCGACCAGACCGAGATCGCGCGGATCAATCAGCGGTTTTTCTCTGACGGCTCACCGGCCGTACCGAATCAGCGCCGCTGGAGCGGACTGAAGTCGGTGGGCGTGCACCGCATCACTCCGCAAAGCGTGCTCATCCTGAGAGCCGGCGACAAGGGCGGACCCACCGCCGCGGATATCGCGGCCTTCGAAGCGGTCGCGGAAGGCGCCGAACTGCCCGTCCCGCATCTCCGCGCTCCGGTGACCCACCTCGCCAACGAGGAGGACTTCGCGGCGGTCGAAGCAAAATTCGTGCGCTTCACCATCACCGCCTCCGCCACCGAGGCGTGCATCGACGAACTCGAGGTCTTCGATTCTGCCGGCAAGAACGTCGCCTTGGGCTCCAAGGTGGCCGTCTCGAGCCTCTACGCCAACGGCAACAGCGTCCACCAGACCCGTTTCCTCAACGATGGCAAATACGGCAACACCAGTAGTTGGATCCCCGCCGAGAAAGGTGCCGGTTGGGCGCAGCTGGAGCTCAAAGCACCAACCCAGATCAGCCGGGTCGTCTGGAGCCGCAACCGTGACCGCGCCAACTCCCAGCTCAAGGACCGCATCGCCACCGGTTATCGCATCGAGACCTCCCTCGATGGCGCCAAGTGGACGTCCGTCGCTTCCAGCAACGACCGTCTGCCGACCTCCTTCAAGGAACGGATCACCTCCCTACCCACCCTCGGCGAAGTGCCCGCCGGCAAGGCGGCGGAAGTGGCCGCACTTTCGCTTCGTCGCATCGAACTTCAGACCGAGCTCGCGAAGTTCACCGCCAACCCGCGCGGCTACGTCGGCAGGCTCGAACAACCGGGCCCAACCCTCCGCAAGCATCGCGGTGACCCGACCCAGCCGCGCGAACCCGTAGCACCCGGTGCGCTCTCCCTCATCGGCGCCAAGCTGACCCTCCCGGCCGACGCGCCCGAAGCCGATCGCCGTAAAGCCTTGGCCGACTGGATCGTCTCCAAGGACAATCCGCTCACCGCCAGGGTGATCGTGAACCGCCTCTGGCATCATCACTTCGGCACCGGCATCGTCGACACGCCGAGCGACCTCGGCCTCAACGGCTCGCGCCCGACGCACCCCGAGCTCCTCGACTTCCTGGCCGCCGAACTCGTGGACCACGGCTGGTCGCTCAAGCATATCCATCGCCTCATCCTCACCTCGCGCGTGTTCCGCCAGGATTCGAAGCGCATCGAACAAGCCGCCACCCTCGACGCTTCCGCCCGCCTGCTCTGGCGCTACCCACCGCGTCGGATCGAAGCCGAGATGCTGCGCGACTCCATGCTAGCGACCTCGGGCCAGCTCGACTTCACGATGGGCGGGCCGGGCTTCGACCTTTTCAAGCCGATGACGAACTACGTGAAGGTCTACGTCACCAAGGAGGAGTTCTTGCCCGGCGACTATCGCCGCATGGTCTACCAATCCAAGCCGCGCGCGATGCTCGATGACTTCTTCGGCGCGTTCGACTGCCCCGACGCCGGCCAGCCTCAGCCCAAGCGCAACGCCTCGATCACGCCCCTCCAGTCGCTCAACCTGCTCAACGGCAGTTTCTCCCTGCAGCAGGCCGCCGCCCTGTCCGAACGCCTGCGCCGGGAGGCCGGCGCAGACCCGTCCAGGCAGGCCGCCCGCGCCTTCGAACTGCTCTTCCAACGTGTCGCCAGCACCGAGGAGCTCGCGGACGCCAGCCGCCTGATCACCGCCCAAGGACTGCCCGCCTTCTGCCGGGCGATCTACAACGCCAACGAATTCGTCCGCATCGAATGAACCATCTCCTCAATCGCCGCGGTTTCCTCAGCCGGACGCTCTCCGGCCTGAGCAGCATCGCCTTCGCCCACCTGCTCACGCATGACCGGCTGCTCGCCGACTCGCCCATCCGCCCGCCGATCGACCCGGCCGACCCTTACGCCCCGCGGCCGCCGCACAAGGAAGCCAAGGCCAAACGCGTCCTCGTCATCTTCTGCTCCGGGGCGCTGAGCCACGTCGACACGTTCGATTACAAACCTGAGCTCATCAAGCGGCACGACACTCCGATGCCGGGAAGCGAGGGACTCGTCACCTTCCAGGGGGCCAACGGCAACCTCATCAAGCCCATCGCCGAGTTCAAGCCGCGCGGGCAATCGGGCAAGATGGTCAGCGACCTCCTGCCGAACCTCGCCGAGATGGCGGACGAGATGTGCTTCATCCACTCGATGACCGGGAAGTCGAACACCCACGGCCCCGCCGAAAGCCAGATGGGCACGGGCTTCACGCTCGACGGCTTCCCGAGCATGGGCTCCTGGGTAACTTACGCCTTGGGCAGCGAGAATCAGAACCTCCCCGCTTTCGTCGCCATCCCGGACCCGCGTGGCGTTCCCCAGAACGGACCTCGCCACTGGAACAGCGCCTTCCTGCCGGCGTCCTTCCAAGGCACGGCGTTCAGCGCCCAACGTGCCATTCCCAATCTCGCCCGCCCGGCCGAGATCACGCCGGAAGCCGATCGCGCGACACGTGACTACCTCCGTCGGCTCAATGACCGGCATCTCGAGAAGAACCCCGGGGACTCCGACCTGTCCGCCCGGATATCATCTTATGAGCTCGCGGCCCGCATGCAGCTCAACGCCGCCGAGCTCTCTGACCTCTCCGGCGAATCGCCCGCGACCCGCGCCCTGTACGGCGCCGACGACAGCAACGTCAACAAAGCCGGCTTCGCCAAGAACTGCATCCTCGCCCGACGGCTGCTCGAGAAAGGCGTGCGCTTCGTGCAGCTCTTCAACGGTTCCTACGCCATGGGCGAAGGCGTCGGCAACTGGGACGGTCATAAGAGCATCGTCAGCCAATACGCCGTCCACGCCCCGATCCTCGACCAGCCGGCCGCCGCCCTGCTGAAGGACCTCAAGGCCCGCGGCCTGCTCAAGGACACGCTCGTCGCGTTCGTGACCGAGTTCGGCCGGATGCCGACCTTCCAGAAAGGCGCCAACGGGCGCGACCATAACCCCAAGGGTTTCACCGTCTGGCTCGCCGGCGCGGGTGTGAAGGCCGGCTATAGCCACGGCGCGACCGACGACTTCGGACACATGGCGGTGAAGGACGTGACGACCATCTACGACCTGCACGCCACGATGCTGCACCTGCTCGGGCTCGATCACGAACGGCTGAGTTTTTACAACAACGGGGTCGAACGCCGCCTGACCGACGTCCACGGCCACGTCATCAAGCCCGTCTTGGCTTAAAAATAGCCCCGTTGAGGGCGGTTTAATTGGTAACTTGCCCCGTCCAATCACAGTCCCATAAATACCCGTAGCGTCTGCCCCTAACGCCCCGATCACCCTTTTGTCCCGCACCATGCCCTCCCAAGGTCATCTTTCCATAGCCTTTGCGCTACTCACCCTCGGCTTCGCCCTGCCTTGTGTTGTCCAGGCCGCCGAACCCTACGACGCGTTCATCCAGAAGCACTGCGCCCGCTGCCACGGACCCGAGAAGGAAAAGGGCGACGTCCGTTTCGATAAGCTCTCGCGTGACTTCAAACTCGGCGCCGACACGCATCACTGGGCGGAAGCGATGGAGCAGGTGAACTCCGGCGAGATGCCCCCGAAGAAGGACAAGGAGCCCAAGCCCACGCAGGCCGAGATCGCCGCCTTCGTCGCGGACCTCGACGCCCGACTCAAGGAAGGCAAAGCCGCCCGCATGGCGGCGCGTCCGCCGGTCTCCCATTATCGCCTGAGCCGCAAAGAATATCAGAACACCGTCTACGACCTGCTCGGCGCTCGCTACAATCCGGCGGCTCCCGGCGGACTGAACGAAGATTCCCTCTGGCACGGCTTCGAACGCATCGGCTCCCAGCTCTCGCTTTCGCCCTCGCACGTGGATCGCTACTACCGCGCCGCTGACACGGTGCTCGAGCGCGCCTTCCCGGCGAAGGCCGGCGAACCCCGCAAGGTCCGCAAGACCGCGGCCGAGATGCATTACGGCGACATGAAGACGGCCCAGGAGGCCCTTGATCGCTTCGGCATCAAGCGACCGCTCCGCCAATTGCTCTTCCCAGGCCGCGTCGAGACCGCGCTTTCTCCCCAATGGTTCGGCAAGGTCGGGCCAGAACACAGCGGGCTCTATCGCCTGCGCCTCAAGGCCAGCGGCATCCGCCCGCCCGGCGGCCAGCCCGCACATCTGAGCATCGGCAAGTCCACCGGCGAAGAGACCGTCGCCAGTCTCATCGAGTTCGACATCAACGCCGCGGAAGACAGTCCGAAGGTCTACGAGTTCGACGTCTACCTCGACATGCCCGCGACGCTGCACTTCAGCGTAGTGGCCATCGAAGGCGTGGACCGGCGCAGCGGCGCAGCCTTCCGCAACGTGCTCGGAAGCCGGACCTATCTCTTCACCCACAGCTCCGAACGTCAGCTCCTGAACACGAACGCGCCGCAGATGTTCGATGACAAGGGCAACGGCATCTTCTCCACGGTGCTCGTTGACTGGATCGAGTGGGAAGGTCCGCTCGTGACGAAGGAAGAGGCCGCCCGCCGCGAAGGCGTCTTCCCGAGCGATGACGCCTCCCCCGAGGTCGTCGCCCGCCATCTCCGCCAGTTCGCCGAACGCGCCTGGCGACGTCCGGTCCGCGACGAAGAGCTGTCGCAATACCTGAAGACCTACGCTTCGGAACGCGCCGCGGGCGAAAAGACCGCCGAAGCCTACCGCGCCGCCCTTCAAGGCGTGCTCACCTCCCGCCATTTCATCTACCTCGTCGAAGGCGACCCGACCCCCCGCGAAAAACTCGCGGACGCGGAACTCGCCTCGCGCCTGTCCTATTTGCTCTGGAGTTCGATGCCGGACGACAAGCTCCTCGACGCCGCCAAAGCCGGAGCCCTCAAGGGTGACGGACTCCGTAACCAGGTCGACCGGCTCATCAAGGACCCGCGGAGCGATCGGTTCGTCGAGGACTTCGCTCGCCAATGGCTCCAGCTGCATCGCGTGGGCATGTTCCCGCCCGACAAGAAGCTGTACCCGAACTACGACTCCTGGCTGGAGACGAGCCTGCGCGGAGAGGTCGTCGAATACTTCCGCGAGCTGTATGCCAAGAACCTCTCGGTGGACGCCTTCATCGATGCCGACTGGACGATGGCCAACGGACGTCTCTGCGATTTCTACGGCCTACCGGAACCGAAGACCGAAGGCTTCCAGCGCGTCGCGCTCAAGCCCGAAGACCATCGCGGCGGACTGCTCACCATGGGCGCCGTGCTCGGACTCACCTCGGACGGCACCCGCCACCGTCCGATCCATCGCGGCGTCTGGCTGAGCGAAACCATCTTCGGCAAGACGCCCCCTCCCCCGCCCGCCAACGTGCCGGCGATCGAACCCCCGACGGCGCAAAGCCCCAAGGCCTCCTTGCGCGACAAGCTGACCGCCCACTCCACGAACCCGAACTGCGCGGCCTGCCACGCAAAGATCGATCCGCTCGGCTTCGCCTGGGATAACTATGACGCCATCGGTCAGTGGCGTACGAAGGAGAAGGTCCCGGCCGGAGTCGGCGCCGACCCCGAGATCAAGCCCGCCGGCGAACTGCCTGACGGACGTGCCTTCCAGGATTCCAACGCCTTCAAGCAGCTGCTGATCGCCGACCGCGACGTCGTCGCCCGCGCCTTCGTCGAACACCTCTGCACCTACGCCCTGCGCCGCGTGCTCACCTTCGACGACAAAGCGGACATCGAAGCCATCGTCGCCGAGGCCAAGAAGCACGACTACCGCCTGCAAGACATCGTGAAAGCGGTAGCCACATCAGAAATCATCCGGAAACGATGAGTAATGTTCCTGGTTCCTTGTTCTTGGTTCCTCGTTGCGCATACGGAAACGAATCCAAAAACCGCTAATTTCGCCCCCAGTCCAAAGCACCAAGAACGACGAACCAAGAACTTCCAGACTGCCCCCGCTTAACCAAGAACAACAAACCAAGAACTAAGAACTCTCATTTAACCAAGAACCAAGCACTTCTTTAAACGAAGAACCTTTAACTAAAACGAACATGGCCAACTACCTCTCCCAATCCTGGCGGATCGATCGCCGCCACGCCCTGCGGGCGATGGGCGCCCTGATCTCCCTGCCCCTCCTCGAGTGCATGCTCCCCTTGCGCGCTGCGGAGAAGATGACCGCCACGCCCCGTCGCAGCGCCTTCATCTACCTGGCGAACGGCGTCCACTCGCTCAACTACCAGATCACCGAGGCCGGCGCGGATTACCGTTTCTCCCGCTCGCTCAAGCCCCTCGAGAAACACCGCCGGTCCGTCACCCCGATCAGCGGTCTCTATCACCCCGGCAGCCTCAGCCATCACCATAATTGCATCAGCACCTGGCTGACCGGCGGCAAACTCGGACCCACCGACCGCAATACCATCTCCGTCGACCAGAAGATGGCGGAGGTCACGGGCCTGCACACCCGCATCAGTTCGATGGAGATCGCGCTCACGCAGGACTCCTTGGCTTGGACCGCGGACGGCGTGCGCTTGCCGGCCATGCGCCGCTGCAGCGAGATTTTCGCTTCCCTCTTCGAAGAGCCCAAGGGCGGCAAGACCGCCCAGCGTCGTGAACTCCGCCGCAAGGGCAGCGTCCTTGACGCCAATCTCGAGGAAGTACGCCAACTCGAGAAGAAGATGGGCGCCGAGGACAAGGGCCGCATGGACCAATACCTGACCTCGGTCCGCGAGGCCGAGATCCGCACCCGCCGCGCCGACGTCTGGCTGGATACGCCGCTGCCGACGATCTCCGCGTCCGATCGCCAGCGCACCAACCGCGACGTCCCCGCCACCAAGGCCGGCGACTACTTCCGTACCGTCTATGACCTGATGGTGCTGGCTTTCCAGACGGACACCACCCGCGTCGCCACCTTCAGCCTCGGCGGCGAAGGCGACGCTTTCGCCATCCCCGAGATCGGTATCACCGAATCCCGCCACCAGCTCAGCCACCACGGAGGCGACCCCGGCTACATGGAGAAGCTGACGAACTACGATACCTTCGCCATCGAGCAGTTCAGCTACTTCCTCAGCCGCCTCGAGGAGACCAAGGATTTCAACGGCAAGCCCCT
>CAXNHL010000045.1:0-8678 GCA_964202105.1 Opitutales bacterium
CGCGTCGCCAAGACGTCGCTCTTCGCGTTCGGCGGGAGTGGCCAGCCCCGGGCTCGCCCCGATGAGGATGAGGCGGGCGACCCTTTCCGGATGAGCGAGGGCCCAATGGAGCGCGAGACGGCCACCCAGGGAGTAGCCGAGGAGCGTGATTTGCGGCGACGTGGCCGCTTCGGTGATCAGCGCGAGGTGAGCTTCGATGGAATAATCGCGAAGGTCACGTTGGTGCCGGCGAGAGCCATGTCCGGGCAGGTCCGGGGCGTTAAGGCCGGATGGGGAGGGCAAGACCCCCCGAATCGCCTCAAAATCTGCTCCTTCTCCGGTGAAGCCATGCAATGATACGATGGTATTCATGGAGGAATGGCTATGACGTCGTCCTGACGGCCAGGACATGGATTCTATTTAGCAGAGCGGCAGTTGACGCGAAAGGAAAAACAGGGAACAAACGACATTACTTAGTATCTTACTACCAACCCATCATGCCTGGCATCCGCGTCAAACCTTGGAACCGTGTGGACGGTCCGATCTATAGTCTCGCGACGACGGCGAACGGTAAGGGCAACCTGAACATCTGCAGCTACGTCACCCCGATCGCGATGAAGCCCAAGCGTTTCATTATCGGGGTCTACAAGGACACCAAGACCCTGGCGAACCTGGAGGCCAATCCGATCGGCCTCCTCAACTACCTGGCCAAGGATCAGGCGAGCCACATCACCTTGCTCGGAAAGAAGTCGGGTCATTCCACCGACAAGATCACCAAGCTGGGCGAGAAGATCGAGCATGTCGGCGACGGTCTGTACATGCTCAAGGGCGCCATCGCGACCTTGCGTCTCCGGTTCATGGAGCGCTTGGATTGCGGCGATCACTGGGCGTGGTTGGCGCACGTCGATTCCTATGAGAATCTGCGCGACGCGCCGCCCCTGACGCTGGACGAGCTCAAGAGGTTGAAGCTGATCTTGGCCTGAGGGCCAAGAGGGGTGGGGGTAGGGGCAGGGGTAGGGGTAGTATACAAAAGAATAGGGCTAGGCATCTTTAAGATCCTAGCCCTAGCTCTGGCCCTGTTGGTGACTATTTCTTTTTAGAGGACTTCTTCGCCTTCGCTTCTTCGCGCTGCGGGATCAGGTAAGTCCGGCCGCGGATGAGGCGTTCGTAGAGGTCGACCATCGCCACGCCTTCGCGGGGACGGACGGAGTCGGCCTTCGTGGCGCGGTCCACCTGGCGCTTGAGCATGCGGCAGAGGTCTTCGGCGTTATACTGGATCATGCCGAGGATGCGTTCGACCGAGTAGCCCGGGATGCTTTCTTCGATGTAGAAGCCGTCGGCCTCGTCGTCTTCGAGGAAGACGTGGGCTTCGTTCACGCGGCCGAAGAGATTGTGAAGGTCGCCCATGATATCCTGGTAGGCGCCGACCATGAAGGCACCGATGTAGTAGGGCTGGCCTTCCTTGAACGGGTGGAGGGCGAGGGTCTTGCGGACGTCTTCGAGGTCGATGAAGTCGTCGACCTTGCCGTCGGAGTCGCAGGTGATGTCGACGAGCGTCGCCTGGACGGACGGGCGCTCGTTGAGGCGATGGATCGGGGCGATCGGGAAGAGCTGGTCGAGGGCCCAATGGTCGAGCAGGGACTGGAACACCGAGAAGTTGCAGACGTATTGCTCGGCCAGCATCGAGTCGAGGCGGGCGAGTTCGTCGGGGACGTCGGCCGAGTCCTTGAGGTCTTCGCGGATCTGACGGCAGATGTCCCAGAACAGACGGTCGGCCGCGGCGCGTTCTTCGAGGCGCAGATTGCCGAGGCTGAAGCGAGCGTGGGCTTCTTCGCGCTTCTCCTTGGCGTCATGGTAGCGCTCGAGCGGGTCGAACTTACGCTTGTTCTTCCGGATGGCCTCGAGCTCTTTGATCAGCTGGTGGGTCTTGCCCTTGGGGGCTTCGACCTTGCCTTCGTCGCGGGTGATGCGGTCGACGGCTTCGAAGATCAGGATCGAGTGAGGGGCGACGAGGGCGCGGCCGGATTCCGAGACGATGTCCGGGAGCTCCACTTTGCTCTCTTCGCAGATCTGTTTGATGTTGGCGACCACGTCACGGGCGTAGACTTCCATGCTGTAGTTCATGGAAGACTCGTAGGCCGAGCGGCTGCCGTCGTAGTCGATGCCCAGACCGCCGCCGACGTCGAGGAGACCCATCGGGAAGCCCATGCGCTTCAGTTCGCAGTAGAAGCGGGTGGCTTCGACCACGGCCTTCTTGATCGTGCCGATGTTCGGGACCTGAGAGCCGATGTGGAAGTGGACGAGGCGGAGGGAGTCCTTCATCTTCGCCTTGGCGAGGCGCTGGGCGACCTCGACAATCTCGGAGGCCGTGAGGCCGAACTTGGCGTTCTCGCCGGTGCTGTCGGCCCACTTGCCTTCGCCGGCCGTGGTGAGCTTCACGCGGAGGCCGATGTGGGGCTGCACGCCCATGCGGCGGGCGATGCGGATGATGGCGTCGATCTCGGAGAGCTGTTCGACGACGATGATGGTCTGCTTGCCGAGGCGGCGGCCCATGAGGGCGAGCTCGATGTATTCCTCGTCCTTGTAACCGTTACAGATCAGCAGGGCCTTGCGGTTCTCGAGGAGCGCGAGGGCGATGATCAGCTCGGGCTTCGAGCCGGCTTCGAGGCCGAAATCATATTCTTCGCCGGCGTCGAGGATCTCTTCGACGACTTCGCGGAGCTGGTTGACCTTGATCGGGAAGACACCGCGGTAACGACCGTCGTAATCCTCTTCCTTGATGGCGCTGCGGAAGGCCTCATTGATCTGCGTCACGCGGTTGCGGAGCAGGTCCTGGACACGAATCGTGAGGGGCGGCTTCAGGCCGGAGGCTTCGACCTCCTTGACGATGTCCGTGATGCGGATCTTCCGGTGGTCGCCTTTCGGATGCACGCAGAGGTGACCTTGAGGGTCCACGGAGAAGTTATTACCTCCCCATCGTTTGAAGCCGTAGTATTCTTCGGCGTCTTTGGTCGTCCAGGGCTGCGGTTTGCTCACGTCGGTAGGGAGGTGGACTTTTTATCCTGCGGGGGGAAGCGCAAGGGGAAATCTCACCTCGGAAGCAGCCTTCCGGCTCGCCACGGCGGCAGCGGCGGGTTGTCTGAAGTCATGTCCGCCGACCCAGTCATCCGAGCGACGATTGCGTTACGGAAGGCCTTGGCCGGACGCGCCTTTCCTGCGCCGGCGGACTTTGTCTACCAGCCGTTGGACTACGCCTGGGCCTCGCACGAGGCCTATCTGCGACGCTACGCGGCCTCTGGGCCGAAGAAGGTGCTCTTCTTGGGCATGAATCCCGGACCCTTCGGGATGGCCCAGACCGGCGTGCCGTTCGGGGAGATCGCCGCCGTCCGGGATTGGATGGGGCTGGAGATGCCGGTCGGGCGGCCGGAGAAAGAGCATCCGGGCAAGAAGGTGACCGGTTTTGCCTGTCACCGTTCGGAGGTCAGCGGCCGACGCCTGTGGGGGCTCTGCGAGGAACGCTTCGGGACGGCTGAAGCCTTCTTCGCCGAACACCTCGTCCACAACTATTGTCCGCTCCTGTTCCTCGAGAACACCAAGCAAGGTCGCAACGTCATCCCGGAGGAACTGCCGAACGAGATCATGGCGCCCGTGAACAAGGAGTGCGACAAGCTCTTACGCGTCATCGTCGAGACGCTCGGCGTGAGCACCGTGGTCGGCGTGGGAGGTTATGCCGAGACGCGAGCCCGCGAAGCCTTAGACGGTTTGCTCGTGAAGTATGCGAAGGTCCCGCATCCGAGCCCGGCGAACCCCGTAGCGAACCGCGGTTGGTCGGCGGCCGCGACGAAGGCCTTGGTCGAACAAGGAGTCTGGTCCTGATGGGACTCATCGAAGAGATCCTCGTCCGCCCCAAGCTTCGCCAGAAGCTCTGGGCCTGGTGGTATCCGTTCTTCACCCGACGGGTGCGCGCCCAAGGCATCGACTTCCTGAATTACGCCTTCGAGTCTGAGGACTCCGCAAAGCTTAAGTTGGCCGAGGGAGACGAACCGAACCGTCCCAATATCCAGCTCTATGAGCACGTTCGCGGGGACATCACCTTGACCGGCTTGCGCATACTTGAGGTCAGCTGCGGGCACGGCGGCGGGGCTTCCTATTTCGCCCGGACCTATCGGCCGGCCGAGTATGTCGGGTTGGATCTCAATCCCGAAGGCATCCGTCATTGCCAATCGCGGCATCAGGTCGATGGCCTGCGCTTTCAGGTCGGCGACGCCCAGAGGCTGCCGTTTCCCGATGAAAGTTTCGACGTCGTGCTGAACGTTGAGGCGTCACATTGCTATCCGGACTTCCCGGGCTTCCTCGACGAAGTCGCCCGCGTGCTCAAGCCGGGCGGAAAGTTCGGCCACGCCGACCTGCGGTATCAGAGCGGCGTGGAAGAGTGGGTCGCTGCCTTGGCGAAGCATCCGCGCCTGCGTCTGGACGCGATGCGCCTCATTAATCCTGAGGTGATCCGGGGCATGGAGCTCAATACCCCTCGTTACGAGGCCATGGTAAGACAGGCCTTGCCGCGCTTCCTGCATAAGCTCGCTCTCGACTTCGCAGGCGTGAAAGGTTCGCGGCTGCATCGCGACGCCGTGAGCGGCGAGATGAGCTACCGCTCTTTTAGTCTGACCAAAAAGCAGGGTTGAAGGGTTGCCTTAGGGTGGAGGGAGGGCCACTCTGCGTGACCCCCATGAGATTACTCGCCGGACTTTTGTTTTGCGCCGTGACGTCGCTAGCCGCCGACCGGCCCAACATCCTTTTCATCCTTACGGACGACCAAGGTTACGGCGATATCGGCGCCCACGGTAACCCGATCCTCAAGACCCCGAACCTGGACAAGCTCCGCGGCGAGAGCGTCCGTTTCGTCGATTTCCAGGTCTCGCCGACCTGCGCTCCTACGCGCAGCGCTCTGCTGACCGGACGCCATGAGTTCAAGAACGGCGTCACCCACACCATCCTGGAACGTGAGCGGATGGCTCTGGGAGCCGCCACGCTGACCGAGCAGTTGCAGAAGGCCGGTTATCGCACCGGCATCTTCGGGAAGTGGCACCTCGGCGACGAAGCCGAGTATCAGCCGAACAAGCGCGGCTTTGATGAAGTCTTCATCCATGGCGCCGGCGGCATCGGCCAGAGCTATCCAGGCAGCTGCGGCGACGTCCCGGGAAATTCCTATTATGGTCCGACCATCCTTCATAACGGCAAGTTCGTGAAGACTGCTGGCTATTGCACCGATGAGTTCTTCACCCAGGCCACGAAGTGGATCGAAGGCGAAGCCGCGGCCAAGCGTCCGTTCTACGCCTACATCGCGACCAACGCGCCGCACGGACCTTATCACGCCCGCCCCGAGGATGCGGCGCTTTATGAAGGAAAGGGACTCGGTAAGGACACCGAGAACTTCTTCGGCATGCTGCACAACATCGACCAGAACGTCGGTAAGATCCTAGCGAAGCTCGAGGCCTTGGGCGTGGCGAAGGACACCTTGGTCGTCTTCATGAACGACAATGGCGGCACCGCCGGCGTGAAGGTCTTCAACGCCGGCATGCGCGCCCAGAAAGGCACGCCTTACATGGGTGGTATCCGGGCTATCTCTTTCTGGCGTCTACCCGGACGCTTCCAGCCCATGGACGTCAAGGCCCTCTCGGCGCACGTTGACTTCGCCCCGACGCTTCTCGAGCTGACCGGTGTCACGGCCTCCGCGACCATGCAGGCTCAGATGGAAGGCCGAAGCCTGATGCCCTTGCTGACGGCTAAGCCGGGGCAGGACATCGCGTGGGCGGACCGGACCCTCATCACGCATGTCGGTCGCTGGGGTAACATGCTCAAAGGCGTGGACCCTGAGGTCGGCAGATACGCCCAGACCAGCGTCCGGACCGCCCGCTGGCATCTCGTCTCCGCTGCCAACGTGGGCAATGCCGCCAAGGGCAAGGGCAAGACCGCTAAGAAAGCCGCCCCCGAGGGCGCTCCGGTCGCCGCCAAGCCGAACTGGCAGCTCTTCGATCTTTCCGCCGACTATGGTGAGACCACCGACGTCGCCTCCCAGCATCCAGAAGTCGTCGCCGATCTCATCGCCAAGCATGATGCCTGGTGGAAAGAGTGCCGGCCGCTCATGGTCAACGAGAACGTCGCTGGCCCGGCCGAGAACCCCTTCAAGGTCCTCTACCGCGAGCAGCAGGGGAAGTAGGCCGGCGAGTATGGAGTATCGAGTATGGAGTATAGGCGAGGAGGCCTATGCTACATAACCGTGTACACGAGGGCCCGAGGGCCTGAGGGTTAGGCGAGGAGCTTCTTGACCACCTCGCCGTGGATGTCGGTGAGGCGGAAGTCTCGGCCTTGGTGACGGTAGGTCAGGCGGGTGTGCTCGACGCCCATCAGGTGCAGGATCGTGGCGTTGAGGTCGTGCACGTGGACGCCGTCCTTGACGATATTGTAGCTGAAGTCGTCGGTCTCGCCGTAGGTCGAGCCTTTGTTCACGCCGGCGCCGGCCATTAGGACCGTGAAGCAGCGCGGGTGGTGGTCGCGACCGTAGTTCGTCTCCGAGAGAGTGCCCTGCGAGTAGGTCGTACGACCGAATTCGCCGCCCCAGACGATCAACGTATCGTCGAGCAGGCCGCGCTGCTTGAGGTCGGTGAGCAGGCCGGCCGTGGCTTGGTCGGTGTCATTGCACTGTCCCTTGATGGCCTTCGGGAGGCCGCCGTGGTGGTCCCAGCCCATGTGGAAGAGCTGGATGAAGCGGACGTCGCGTTCGCAAAGGCGACGGGCCAGGAGACAGTTCGAGGCGTAGGAGCCCGGGCGCTTCACGTCAGGACCGTAGAGATCGAGCACATGCTGCGGTTCCTTCGAGAGGTCGAGCAGGTCGGGCACGCTGGTCTGCATGCGGAAGGCCATTTCGTATTGGGAGATGCGGGTCTGGATCTCCGGGTCGCCCAACACGCCGTGGCGCTGGTTGTTGAGTGCGGCGAGTTCGTCGAGCTGTTCGCGGCGGACTTCGCGCGGGATGCCCTCGGGGTCTTTCAGGTAGAGCACGCGCTCGCCCTTATTGCGGAGCTTCACCCCTTGGAGTTTGGAGGGCAGGAAGCCCGCGCCCCAGAGGCGGTCATAGAGCGGTTGGTCGTCGGGACGACCGCTACCGAAGGACGTCATCACCACGTAGGCGGGGAGGTCGGCGTTCTCGCTGCCGAGGCCGTAGGCGGACCAGGAACCGATGCTCGGACGGCCGGCAAGCTGGCTGCCCGTCTGCATGAACGTGATCGCCGGGTCATGGTTGATGGCTTCCGTGTGCATGGCGCGGACCACGCACCACTCGTCGGATTTCGAAGCGATGTGCGGCATCAGTTCGCTGAACCAGTTGCCCGACTGACCGTGCTGCTTGAACTTGAAGATCGAGGGGGCGACCGGGAAGTTCTTCTGCCCGGACGTCATCGTCGTCAGGCGCTGACCCTTGCGGATCGATTCCGGGAGATCCTTGCCGCGCATCGCTTCGAGCTGCGGCTTCGGGTCGAAGAGTTCCATCTGCGACGGCGCGCCGGACTGGAAGAGGTAGATGATACGCTTCGCCTTCGGCTTGAAGTTCGGGAAGCCCAGGCCCGGGTTGGCGGCGAAGGCGGGCGTGCCCATGATCGAACCTAGGGCAGCTAGGCCGATGCCGCCTGCGGACCCCTTGATGAAGGTTCGACGGGACAGGGCCATCTTCGTGGCCTGGTCGAGTCCGTGGAATTGACGGTCGTTGCAGTTCATTCGCGGGTGACGGTTTCGTCGAGGTTGAGGAGGGTGTTGGCCGTGACTGTCCAGGCAGCCATCTGGGCCTTGTCGAGGTCAGCGGGGAGAGGGCTCAGGCCTTGGCCGAGGAGTTTCGGCGCGAGGGTCGCGTCGGCGGCGTAGGTCGCCAGGCGCTTATCCACGCCCTTACGCAGGACCGAGAGTTCGGCTGGGGTGCCGTCGCGGCGGACCACCTTGCGGAACATCCAGGCCAGGCGGGCGTCGGCGTCGCCGGGCTGCCGGAGCGTCTGTTCGGCGAGCTTGCGGGCGGCTTCGACGAAAGTCGTCTCATTGAGGAGCGACAGAGCCTGCATCGGCGTGTTGGAGCGTGAGCGCTTCACCGTGCAGACCTCGCGGCCGGAGGCGTCGAAGAGCAGCATCGAGGGCGGGGCGGCGGTGCGCTTCCAGATCGTGTAGAGCGAACGGCGCCAGAGGCCATCGCCCATGTCTGACTTGTAGTTGCGCATGTCTCCATAGACGCTGGTCTCGTCCCAGACCGCTTCGGGCATGTAAGGCTTCACGCTCGGTCCACCTTGCTTGTCCACGAGCAGGCCGGAGATCCAGAGAGCCTGGTCGCGGATGACTTCGGCCGGGAGGCGGAAGCGCGGGCCTCGGGCGAGCAGACGGTTGTCGGGGTCTTTCTCGAGCATCTCCGGCGTCACCGCCGCGCTGCGCTGATAGGCTGCGCTGGACATGATCAGCTTATACATCGCCTTCATGTCCCACTTGCGGTCGACGAATTCCACGGCGAGCCAGTCGAGCAGCGCGGGGTTGCTCGGCCATTCGGCTTGCGAGCCGAAGTTCTCGGACGTCTTCACCAGTCCGATGCCAAAGAAACGTTCCCACGCGCGGTTGACCCAGATGCGTCCGGTGAGCGGATGCTTGCCGTCGATGAGCCAGCGGGCGAA
>CAXNHL010000046.1:0-8548 GCA_964202105.1 Opitutales bacterium
GAGAGGAAAGATTGGGTTAAGCCCCAGCCCGGCGGGGATGTCAATCCGACAAACCCGCCCCCTTGGTTTCTCGACAGAACCAAGGGCTAACCCTAGTAAATATGCATGAGCCGCACCCCCCTGCTTCTGCTTGCCCTCTTTGCCGCCGCCCTTGGCGCGGAGACCCGCCCGAACATCGTCTTCATCTTGGCGGATGACCTCGGTTACGGTGAAGTCGGCTACAACGGCCAGAAGATCATCCGCACGCCGAACGTCGACCGCCTCGCCCGCGAAGGGATGATCCTCACCCGCCACTACTGCGGCAACGCGGTCTGCGCCCCTTCGCGCACGGTGCTGATGACCGGTCGCAATCCCGGCCACGCGACGGCCCGCGACAACGGCGACGTCGGCGACCGCGAGCAGTTCCCCTTGCCCACCGGCATCGCCACGATGCCCGGTACGCTCAAGCAGGCCGGCTATGCGACCGCCGCCTTCGGCAAATGGGGCATGGGCAGCTTCGACTCGACGGGCAGCCCTCTGAAGCAGGGCTTCGATCGCTTCCTCGGTGTGACCAGCCAGTGGGTCGCGCACAGCCACTACCCTCCCTTCATCCAGGATAATGGCGTCAAAATTCCGCTCGATAACGGACCCGAAGGCGTGCCGGGACACGGCGTGTTCCCCGCCGATGCCGACCCGCAGGACCCCAAGGCCTACGCGCCGTTCATCGGCAAAGACTTCCTGAGCGAACGCACCATCACCGGCGCCGAGGCGTTCATCGCGGCCCACAAGGACAAGCCCTTCTTCCTCTACTACGCCTCGCCGCTGCCGCACGTGGCCCTGCAGGTCCCGGCCGAAGAACTGAAACAATATGAAGGCGTGATCACCGAGGCCGCCCCCTACGCCCCGCAGAAAGGCGGATACAGCCCCAACCGCACCCCGCGCACCACTTACGCCGCGATGATCTCGCGCCTCGACAAGGAAGTCGGCCGCATCCTTGCCGCCCTCGAGAAAGCCGGCGTCGCGGACAACACGATCATCGTCTTCTCGGGCGACAACGGCGCCACGCACGACGCCGGCGGCGCCGACACGAAATACTTCAATTCCGCGGGCGGCCTCAAAGGACTCAAGGGCTCGCTCCACGAAGGCGGCCTCCGCGAGCCGACCGTCGTCCGCTGGCCCGCCGGCATCAAGGCCGGCACGCGCTCGCAGCGTATCTCCGGTTTCGAAGACTGGTTCGCCACCTTCGCCGAACTCGCGGGAGTGAAGATCGAAGCCGCGCCCAACCGAGCCAGCGAGAGCCTCGTCCCGACGCTCAAGGGCGCGGACGCCCCGCGCACCGCACCGCTCTATCGCGAGTTCCCGGGCTACGGCTCGCAGCAGGCGATCTGGGACGGCAAGTGGAAGGCCATCCGCACGGACATGACCAAGGCGATCAAGGCCGGCCAGCCGATCGTGACCCAGCTCTACGACCTCGACGCCGACCCCAATGAGACGACCGACCTGGCCGCGAAATTCCCGGACATCGTGAAGGGACTCGAAGCCAAGATGGCCGCGGCCCGCGTGCCGAATCCTGACTTCCCGCTGCCCGGCGTCGACCCGCTGGCCGCCGGCAAGGGCAAGAAGAAGGCGAAGAAGTAAGGTAGGGCTGACCACCCTTGGTCAGCCGCGGTTGAGCGAGGGCGCTCAACCCTACCTTCACAGCTCTTCTATGCCTTCGCGCAACTCCGCGGCTTTCTTCTGCACCGCGGCTTTCTCCGCCGGCGACATGTTCGCGGCCTGACGCACGGCCATGCCGATGCGCGGGTTGTTGAGGAAGCGGTCCTGATGCCTTAACCAGAAGTCCCAGTAGAGCGCGTTGAGCGGACAGGCCAGCGGGCCGGTGCGGTCCTTGGGATCATACGGACAGCCGCCGCAGTAGTTCGACATCTTGGAGACGTAGCTCGCGGCGCAGCAATACGGCTTGCTGGCGAGGAAGCCACCGTCGGCGTGCTGACTCATGCCGATGACGTTCGGGAGTTCGACCCACTGGAACGCGTCGACGTAGACGCCGAGATACCACCGCTCGACCTCCGCGGGGTCGACGCCCGCGGTCAGACAGAAGGATCCGATGACCATCAGGCGCTGGAT
The DNA here is from genome assembly GCA_964202105.1 of Opitutales bacterium. Lineage (GTDB taxonomy): Bacteria > Verrucomicrobiota > Verrucomicrobiia > Opitutales > UBA953 > UBA953. The sequence continues at coordinate 2,107 of CAXNHL010000046.1, forward strand.
GTGATGGGCATACGCGGTGTCGAGCGACTGGCCCACGGAGTGGCGCATACAGTTCATCTTCACCTTGCCGGTCCAGAACCAGGACGGCAGCGAGAGCGTATGTCCGAGTCCGTTGGCTTCGGCGTAGCCCGGCATCTTGGCCCAATAGACCCCGCGGATGTATTCGCGCCAGCCGATGATCTGACGGACGAAGCCTTCCGTGGCCGCCAAAGGGTAACGCTTCGGATCACGCTCATGCGCTTCGGCCGCGGCAGCGGCGACTTCCGCCGGGGTCAGCAGCTTTACGTTCAAGGCGAAGGACAACCGGGAATGGAAGAGGCGATCCGAGGACGTGTGCATGGCGTCCTCGTAGTCACCGAAATCAGGCAGCCCTCGCTCGATGAAGGCATCCAACTGCTTGAGCGCCTCCTTACGGTCGACGGGCCAGGGGAAGTCCTTCTCTGACGGCTTACCCATGGTCTTCACCCCGGCGGCCTGAATCTCGGCCCAGATGGCCGAGTGGTCATGGGAGACGTCCCAGGTCTTGGGCGGAGGCGGCGTGCCCTTCCAGGGCTTCCGGTTCTCCTTATCATAATTCCATTCTCCCCCGGCCGGCGTGCCGTCTGCCTCCATCAGTAGGCGCGTCCGGACTCGCATCTTACGATAATAAGACTCCATCAACCAGCGCTTGGCGTCCTTCTGGAAATGGGCCGCCACGCCGCCGCGGCCGTCGAGGAAATGCTCGGAGCTGACGCCCGCCGTGACCAGACCGCAGCCGGCGGCGAAGGTGCGCAGATCTTGGTCGAGGCGCCACTCGTCGGGCTCCTGGTATTCAAAACGCGCGGCCTTGGTCGCCTTGAAGACATGCTGAAGATTCTCCGCGAAGTTCTGGCGGTTATCCTTATCGCCGAGACGGAAGTAACGGACCTGATGGCCTTGCTTGGTCAGCAGCTCCGCCATGCGGCGCATCCCGGCGAAGATCGCGATAACCTTCTGGGCGTGGTGCACGACGTAATCCGTCTCGGAGCGGATCTCCATGAAGACATACGTCACGGATGCGTCCTTCTTGCCGAACCACGAATGCTCCGGGTTCAGCTGGTCGCCGAGGATGAGACGGACAGTAGAGGACACGCCCGCAAGGGAGGAAGAACTCGCGGAATGGCAAACGAGGTCTTGAGGTAGGGTTGAGCGGCCCGCTCAACCGAACGGCTGACCGAGCCGGTCAGCCCTACCCAATGCAGGCACAAAAAAGCCCGGGGTCTCCGGGCTGATTTTCCGAGCCTCCTTGGGTTTACTTAGGTCCGCCTTGGCGACGGGTGCCCGGACGACCGAAGGGGCGATAGTTGCCCTGGGAAGCGCGGTAGCCGCCGTGACGACCCCCCTGCGGGCGGCCTTCGCGTTCGCTATTGTGCGCGCCGGCGCGGGGATCCTGGTGGCGCTGGAAATCTTCCGGGGTGCGGGGCGGAGCCTGCTGGGTGTAATCGAAGCCCTGCAGCTTACCGCAATGGAGGTGCTTGCCGACGATGCGCTCGAGGCGACGGAGTTCGCCGAGGTCTTCGCGGGTGACGAAGGTGATGGCGGTGCCGGTCGCGAGGGCGCGGCCGGTACGGCCGATGCGGTGGACGTAGTCTTCGAGCTGGTCAGGGAAGTCGAAGTTGAAGACGTGCGAGATGCCGTCGACGTCGATACCGCGCGAAGCGATGTCGGTCGCGACGAGCACGCGGACTTCGTTGTTCTTGAAGGCCTGCAGGGCGCGCTGACGCTGGCTCTGCGAGCGGTTGGCGTGGATCGCGGCGCAGCTGATGTCTTCGCCCTGGAGCTTGCGGCAGATGCGGTCGGCGCCGTGCTTGGTACGCGCGAAGACGAGGACCATCTTGAGGGCCTCGTCCTTCAGGAGGTGGTGCAGCATGACCTGCTTGAGCGCGCCCGGGCACTCATAGAGGAGCTGGGTGACGGTCTCGGCAGGCGAAGTGCGGCGGCCGACCTCGATCAGCTTCGGCTCGCGTTGATACTGCTTGGTGAGGGTCTCGATCTCGCGGGAGAGCGTGGCGGAGAACATCAGGGTCTGGCGTTCCTTCGGGAGGGCGCGGACGATGGTGTTGATCGCGGGCAGGAAGCCCATGTCCAGCATGCGGTCGGCTTCGTCGAGAACGAGGTATTCGACGGCGGAGAAGTCTCCATGGCCCTGGCCGCCGAGGTCGAGGAGGCGTCCCGGGGTGGCGATGAGGAAGTCACAACCGCGACGGAGGGCGGCGATCTGGGGGCGTTCGGAGACGCCGCCGTAGCAGGTGGCGACGGTCGCGCCGGAATAACGGGAATAGGCGGCGACGTTCTCCGCGATCTGGACGACGAGCTCGCGGGTCGGGGCCAGGATCAGGCAGCGGACGCGACCTTGGTGGGTGCTGTTCTTGCTCTGGACCAGCTTGGTGAGCAGCGGGAGGGTGAAGGCGGCGGTCTTACCGGTGCCCGTCTGGGCGACGCCGATGACATCCTTGCCCGAGATGATGACCGGAATGGATGCCTTCTGGATAGGCGTCGGCTCGGTATAGCCCTGGTCGGCTACGGCTTTGAGAATGGAGGCATCGAGCCCTAGGGAATCAAACGACATTGACGCAAAGTGAGTAGAGGAAATGGAAAGGGCGAGAAGAATAGGGGGATAACGGGCATAAGGGGTTGGCGGTTAGCGGTTGGCGGTTGGGCGCCCATCGTACAACTGCCAAGGGAAAGGGGGCTGTGGTCTGGTTCACGCATCAAACCCCGACCTACCCGCTAACCGCCAACCGCCACCACCTTCGCTGGGACTGCGTCCCAGCATTGCACTCCCCCTGCCCTTTCCTAGACACCTCGTTAACCCCTGACGATGACGACCAAGCAACCTGACGGCTGGAGCTCCAAACTAGGCGTGATCATGGCCGTCGCCGGCAGTGCCGTCGGCTTGGGTAACTTCCTCCGCTTCCCCGGCCTCGTGGCCGACAAGGAGACCGGCGGCGGCGCCTTCCTCATCGCTTACTTCATCTCCCTCCTGATCGTCGGCCTGCCGATCTGCTGGGTCGAATGGACGCTTGGACGCTTCGGCGGCAAGCAGGGCTACAACTCTTCCCCTGGGATCTTCCACGCCATCATCCGCAAGCCCTGGGGCAAATACGTCGGCCTCCTCGGCTTCATCATCCCGGTCGGCGTCTACTTCTATTACGTCGTCATCGAGTCCTGGTGCCTCGGCTACGCCTGGAACAGTTTCAGCGGGTCGCTCGACCTCGGCAAGGACCCCAAGAGCTATGCCGCCGCCTTCAGCGCCTTCACCGGCCAATCCGCGGATGGCTCCATCCTCGGCTTCGGCGGACCGTTCCTTTTCTTCATCGGCGTCTTCGTCCTGAACTTCGTCATCATCTATCGCGGTCTCTCCAAGGGCATCGAGTTCATCTGCAACTGGGGCATGCCGCTCCTCGTCGTCATCGCGCTGGCCCTGCTCGTGCGCGTCATGACCCTCGGCACGCCCGACCCGACAAAACCCGAACTCAGCGTCTGGAACGGCCTCGGCTACATGTGGAACCCCCACGATATCACCAAGGGACTTTCCAATCCGGCCGTCTGGCTCAAGGCCGCCTCGCAGGTGTTCTTCACGCTCTCCGTCGGCTTCGGGGTCATCATCACCTACGCCAGCTACCTCAAGAAGAACGATGACGTGGTCCTGAGCGGCCTGACCGCTACCGCCGCCAACGAGTTCTGCGAAGTCGGCCTGGGCGGCATGATCACCGTGCCGGCGGCCTTCGCCTTCCTCGGCGCCTCGGCCGTCGCCGGCGGCACGTTCGCCCTGGGCTTCAACGTCCTGCCGCAGGTCTTCGCCGGCATGCCCTACGGTCACCTCTTCGGCGGGCTCTTCTTCACGCTCCTCTTCATCGCCGCCATCACCTCCTCGCTCTCGATGCTGCAACCCGGCATCGCTTTCCTCGAGGAAGGCCTCGGCCTCGACCGCTGGGGATCAGTCACGTTGCTCGGCCTCATCACCGCGGTCGGCTGTACGCTCGTCGTCTACTTCAGCGAAGGCCTGAAGGCGCTCTCGACGGTCGACTTCTGGATCGGCGACATCGGCATCTTCCTCCAAGGCACGATCCTTATCTACGTCTTCAACCTGGCGTTCGGCACCGAGCGCGGCTGGGCCGAAGCCCACCAGGGGGCGGAAATCCGCATCCCCCGGATCTTCAAGTTCATCCTCCGCTGGGTTTCGCCGGCCTTCCTGACCGTGATCTTCCTGATGTTCGTGCTCAAGAACGTCGCCGGCTGGAACCTGTCGTTCAGCGCGGCCGCTTTCACGCCGACCGACCCGATCCTCGACCTTATCGGCGGTCCCGGCCACCCGGCCAGCGACGTCGCTCGCCTGACGGCCTTCTTCCTGCTGCTCTTCGCGGCCTTCTCGGCGCTGATGATTCAACGAGCGGGCAAACGCTGGGACGCCCGCTAAGCCTCCGACCTTACGACCATGACTACCGCTGGACTTCTCTTCATGCTCATCTCGGTGGGTGCGGTGACCACGCTGTTCGTGTGGTGCCTCGTCAAGGTGCTCACGGGTAAGAAGAACCCCGATCACCTCGCACACGTCGAGCCGATCGAGGCCAAGGATATCGACCGTCGCTGAGCCGGCCTACTTCTTCGCCGGGGCGAGTTCCTGCCGCGTAGCGATGGGCACGTAACCGATTTCGAGTCCCTTCGGCGGCGTGAGGACCTGCGCAGGATCGAGCGCGGCGAGCTTACCGACGGTGGGCGGCGCGAGGTATTCGCGATCCTTGGTCCAGGTGCGGTGCAGCTTCTCGACCTTGACCTGCAGGGCTTCGCGCTCAGCCGGCGTCAGGTCGGCGTTGAGGATGGCGGGCTGATCGGCGAAGCGATACCAGTAATAGGTCACGACGCTACCGTCGCCGAGGAAGGCCTGGAACGGTCCGGCCTTGGGGCCAGGAATCTTCCAGGTCGTCTTTTCGCCGGGCTGGGTCTCGCGCGGGGCCTGCGGCTTTTCCTTCGGCGGATCGAAGGTCATCTGCGTCAGGCCGGTCGTGGCGGGAACGTCCTTCGGCGTCACCGCGCTCCAGCGGCCGTTCTTCCCGAAGGAGCCGAGGCGGTAATATTCCGGCAAGGTCACGAGCCCCGGACGGGAGCGGGACACGAGGTCGGCGTTCCACTTATAACCATAGGTATGCGGGTCGGGCGAATGCGGCGTCGCGAAGGCCTTCCAATCGAGGCCGGGCTTCGCCTCACGCTTCGTTCCCTGCGGGTAGATGCTCCAGGTCGAACCGCCGCCCGTCCGGAAACTCTGGACCAGTGCGCCCGCCGGATTGATCGCGCCGGAGGCCACGGGGCCGCCATCGAACCAGGCCTTCACACCATCATAGAGAGCGCGGCGGTCGTAGCAGGTCAGGCGATGCAGGACGACCGTCGTGCCATCGGCGCCGACCGGGAAAGAGGTCGGAGCCACGCGCGCATAGGCGTCGCCTTTCTCATCCTTGGCCATCGCCGCCGGCACATACTGGGTCTCCATCTGGAAATGCTTGTTCGGATCCGAACCGCGCGAATCGAGCATCTGGCCGGCGACGGCCGGATTACGGAGCGCCGCGCGCGACCAGAAGTTCGGCGTGAAGAAACAGACCGGCCCCTTGAAGTTCGAAGAGTTCAGGAAGAGCGTCCAGCAGTTGGCGCCCGTGGGGACGTCCTTGCCTTCGGTCTTCGTCTTGGCCTCGGCGAACGGCATCGGCAGGTAACCGTAACCGAAGAGCTCGCCGTTGACGCCCTGCTTGAGGTTGAGGCCGTCGAGCGGGAACAGCAGCCACGGCGTGAGCTGCGCGACGCCGTAGAGTCCGCGCGGGTCTTCCCACGTGCCGCGTCCGTAGCCCGGTCCGTTGGCGATGTCGTAGAAATTCACGCCGACGCCGCCCATGATGAACTTCGGCGTCACCGAAGGGAAATGCGTGTCGCGCCACCAGCCGAGGCCGCCTTCGATGTCGTTATACAGATCCTTGGGTTTCTCGTCCTTAGGATACTGCGGATGCATCCAGGTACCGAAGAGTCCGGTCTGGAAGCGATGTCCCGGATATTCGCTCAGGAGCGGCCAGGCGGCGGCGTAGATCGAGAAGCCGGCTTCGTAAGGCTCCGTCACGCGCTCGGTCGGGACGATGAGGTAGCCGGCCATCTCGACCTTCTGCGGGGCGGCGGAAACGACGGCCGCCAGCAGGCAGGCGGTCAGGAGTGCGGGGGGGCGCATGGGAAGACTTAAGCCCCGAGACGGCGTCCTGCCCACCCGAAACGATGGCCCTATCCCTACCCCTATCCCTAGCCCTCCCAATTGGGCTTTGACTAGGGTTTTCCCCGTCCGTTAACCATACCCCTCGATTCCGTCCGTCCCGACCCCATGAAACGCACCCATACCTGCAACGCCCTCCGCCCCGCCGACGCCGGCCAGACCGTGACCCTCGTGGGT
>CAXNHL010000047.1:0-8312 GCA_964202105.1 Opitutales bacterium
ACTACGAGACCACCGTCATCGGCGTGCCGGATCGCGATTACGTCTGGATCATGGCACGCTCGAAGACCATCTCCGAAGCCCGCTACCAGGAACTCGTGAAATGGCTGACGGACAACGGACACGACGTCACCCAGCTCCGCCGCGTCCCGCAGCGCTGACCCGGCCACTTGCCAGCGGGCCAGCTGGCTATGAAAGTGGCGGAGGGGATGGGATTGGCTGCGCTACGCTCCGGACCTAAAGGCCCAATGCCTACGGCATTGCCTGTTCGCCTAACGGCTCACCGAACGGGTTCACATCCCATCCGGCATGCCCAGTTGGGCGATGAAAGTGGCGGAGAGGATGGGGCTTGTTCCGACGAGCCTTGCTCAACCCTAGGGGACGGCCGGTGTATCCGGCTCCTCCCGCTGGCCGTGGACCATGCGGTAGAGCACGGGCAAGGTGACGAGCGTGAGCAGCGTCGAACTGATGATGCCGCCGATGACGACGGTGGCGAGTGGACGCTGCACCTCCGAGCCGGCACCGGTCGCCAGGGCCATGGGAATGAAGCCAAGGCCGGCGACCAGAGCGGTCATGAGCACGGGACGGAGCCGCGTCAGGCAGCCCTCTTCGATTGCGGCATCCAACGGACGGCCTTCAGCGCGCAAGGAACGGATGAAGCTGATGATCACGAGCCCGTTGAGCACGGCCACGCCCGAGAGGGCGATGAAGCCGACCCCGGCGCTGATCGAAAACGGGATGTCGCGCAGGCAGAGAGCCGCGACGCCGCCCGTGAGGGCGAGCGGCACGCCGCTGAAGACGAGGAACGCATCCTTGATGCTGCGGAAACTGGCGTAAAGCAGTCCAAAGACGAGGAGCAGGACGACGGGCACGACGACCTTGAGGCGATTGCTCGCTGAGAGCAGCTGTTCGAAGGTGCCGCCGTATTCCACCCAGTAGCCCGGAGGCGCGACATCGGCATCCTTCACGCGGCGTTGTGCCTCGGTGACGAACGAACCGAGATCACGTCCGCGCACGTTGGCCGTAACGACGACGCGGCGCTTGCCGTTCTCACGGCTGATTTGGTTGGGCCCCTGCGCGACCTCGACCGAGGCTACCTCGCGCAGCGGGATGAAGGTGCGGCGTTCGCTCGTCCCGCGGACCGGCAGCGGCACGGGCAGATTAGCGAGCGCCTCTACGTCGGCCCGGATGGATTCGTGCAACCGCACGATGATCTCAAAGCGACGATCACCCTCAAACACTTCGCCGGCGGGCGTCCCGCCCAAAGCGGTCGAGACGACTTGCTGGGCATCTTCGGTCGCCAAGCCGTAACGAGCCAGCGCCTCACGGTCGAGATGGACGGTAAGCATCGGTAAACCCGTGGTCTGCTCCACCTTCACGTCCGCCGAACCTGGGATCTCCTTGAGGATCGATTCGATACGCTTAGCGGAACCGAGCATCACGTCGAGGTCATCGCCGTAGACCTTGACGGCCACGTCGGTACGCACGCCCGAGATAAGCTCGTTGAAGCGCATCTGGATGGGCTGGGTGAACTCGTAGTTGTTGCCCGGAATCGCTTTGACCGCGACCTCGAGCTCACGGACGAGCTGCGCTTTGGACTTCCGCGGGTCGGGCCATTGGTCGCGCGGCTTCATCATGACATAGGTGTCGGCGACGCTTGGAGGCATGGGGTCGGTGGCGATCTCGGCGGTACCAATCTTGGCAAAGACCTTTTCCACCTCTGGGAAGGCCTTCAGCCGTGCCTCGAGGACCGACTGCATCTCGATGGCCTGGGTGAGACTCGTTCCTGGGATGCGAAGGGCATGCAGGGCTACATCCCCTTCATCCAAGCTAGGCATGAATTCGCTGCCTAGGCGAGTAGCCGCGGCCAAGGCTACGAAGAGCAAGGCCACGCTGGCGGCGACGACGGCGAACCGGGCCTTCATCAAGGCCCGCAGGATCGGCAAATAGACAGCCTTGGCGCCGCGCACGGCGACGTTCTCATGCTCGGAGACCTTGCCGGTGATGAAGATCGCCACAGCCGCCGGCACGAACGTCACGGAGAGGATCATTGCGCCGAGGAGCGCCGCTACGACCGTGAAGGCCATGGGGTGGAACATCTTCCCTTCGACGCCGGAAAGGGCGAAGATCGGGACGTAGACGATGGCGATGATGAGCTCGCCGAAAAGGGTCGCCCCACGCACCTCGCGGGTGGCCTCGAAGGCGAGGGCCAACCGTTCGGGCTGGGTGAGCAGACGCCCCAGCCTACCCTGCTCCTGCGCATAGCGTCGCAGGCAGTTCTCGATGATGATGACCGCGCCATCGACGATGAGGCCGAAGTCGAGCGCGCCCAGACTCATGAGGTTACCGGAGACCTTATTCGTGGCCATGCCGGTGATGGTGAAGAGCATCGAAAGCGGGATGACCGCCGCGGTGATGAGGGCCGCGCGGAGGTTACCCAGCAGCACGAAGAGCGTGAAGATGACGAGCAACGCGCCTTCGAGGAGGTTGGCCTTGACGGTGCGGATGGTGCTGTCGACGAGACTCGTCCGGTCATAGACGGCCTGGGCGACCACGCCCTCGGGCAGGCTCTCGTTGACCTTCGCCAAGCGTTCCGCCACGCGGGTCGAGACCTCCCGGGAGTTCTCGCCGACGAGCATGAAGACGGTGCCTAGCACGACCTCGCGCCCGTTCTGCGTGGCGGCTCCGTTGCGCAGCTCGCGACCAAGACCGATGTCGGCGATGTCCGACAGGCGCAAGGGCACGCCGCCGCGCTCCGCCACGACCACCCGGCCGATGTCGGCGACGCCGCCGAGCTGGCCGGGAAGGCGGATGAGGTATTGTTCGCCGTGCCGCTCGATGTAGCCGGCGCCGACGTTCGCGTTGTTCCGGGCGAGCGCATCCATGACGTCCTTCAGCGTGATCCCGTGGGCACGGAGCTTATCCGGCCAAGGCGTGACGTGGAACTGCTTCTGGAAACCGCCGATGGTGTTGATCTCGGTGACCCCGCGGAGATTGCGCAGCTGCGGACGCACCACCCAGTCCTGGAGTTCGCGCAGGTCCGTCGGCGTCCACTCCTTGCCGTCGGGACGCCTTGCCCCTGGCTTGGACTCGACGGTGTACATGAAGATCTCGCCGAGGCCCGTCGCGATCGGCCCCATCGCGGGCTGGATTCTGGCCGGCAACTGCGCGCGCACCTGCTGGATGCGCTCGTTGACGAGCTGACGCGCGAAATAGATATCGACACCATCCTCGAAGACGACCGTCACCTGCGAGAGCCCGTAACGGGAGACCGAGCGGGTGCCACTCAGCCGGGGCAAGCCTGCCATGGCGGTCTCCACCGGGAACGTGATGCGCTGCTCGGCCTCGAGCGGCGAGTAGCCAGGGGCCTCGGTATTGATCTGCACCTGGACATTGGTGATGTCCGGTACGGCGTCGATCGGCAGGCTGCGATAGTGGTAGAGTCCGACCACCGCCATCACGAGCGTGGCCAGCAGCACGAGCCACCGGTGGCGGATCGAGCCCTGCAGCAGCCGCTCAAGCCAAGAAGAGGGTTCAGTGGTCATGGGCAGCGGCGGATTTACCGATGTCGGCCTTGATCAGGAAACTGCCTTCGGAGACGTAGGTCTCGCCGGCCGCCAGGCCCTTGAGCACCTCCACCCGGTCGCCGCTACGACGCCCAAGCTCGAGCGGACGAGCCTGATAGAGGTCGCCATGCCGCGAGAACACCACGGTGAAATCGAACATCGACTGGAGCGCGGAGGCTTTGACGGTCACCGGTGCGCGGGCGGCGGCGAGCGTGACGGCCCCCTTGACGAAACCTCCCGGCCGCCAACGGCCGTCAGGATTGGGCACGACCACCCGGGCGACGGCCGACTGGGTCTCGGCGGAGACAAGCGGCGCGACCGAGGCGACGACCCCGCGGAAAGGCCCGGCACCGCCCTCCGACTGAAGGACGACGGCCTGGCCGGCCTGCACGCGGCCGAGATCCTTACGCGGGATCTCCAGCTCCACCCACACCTTGTCGAGCGCGGCGATGGTGTAGAGCGCGGCGCCCTCGGCGACGGCCTCGCCGGCGGCGGCGGTCCGAGCGATGACGACGCCCGCGCCCGGGGCCTTCACTTCGGCGGAGACCAGCGTCTGGCTGTTCTCGACGCGGGCGACGACCTCGCCGGCCGCGACCTTGTCGCCGAGGGACTTGCGCGTCTCGACGACCACGCCGGCGAAGCGGGCGCTGGCACGGCGGACCCCGTCGAGGTCGAGCGCGACGCGACCATAGACCTCCAAGGTCTCCTCCAGTTCGGCCGCGGCGGCCTGCTCCACCTTCACGCCGGCCTGCTCGGCGGCCGCGGCCGCGATGACGGTCTGCATCTCGGGCGCCGCGAACGACCACTTGTGCGGGACGCCGGCATGCTCGGCGACGATCACATAGTCGAACGAATGCGGCTCGACCACCCCATGGTCGCCGCGGGCGAAATCCCCTGCGGGCGCAAAAGCGAAACGGTCCTCGACCTTGCCCGGCCGAATCAGGGTCACGGACAGTTTCACGTCCGCAGGGGGCACCGGCTTGCCGGCCTTGGTGAACCAGGCCCGGAACTCGGGCGGCACGCCGGCTTCGAAGATGGCGAGCTCGAGCGTGAAATCGCCATCGGCGAGCAAACGTCCGCGGTGCGGCCCCTTGGCCTCGGGTGCTTCCGCCGCTTCGTCCCCATGCCCATGCTCTCCATGGGCGGGCGAGCCTTGGTAAAGCCAGGCCGACGCGGCCAGCCCGGCCAGAAGGATGAGTGAGGGGATGAGTATTTTCCTGGAATTCATGATGTTTGGTTTTAAAGGTCAGAAGAGAGCAAGGTCATCAGGGGCGGTCGAAGAGCGCCTTGGTTTCGGGGAAGGAAGCGCCGGCAAGGGCTTCCGCACGGACGAGTGCGGCGGCATAGGCGAGCTCGGCTTCCAGCAAGTCGCGCCGCAGGGAGATGAGCGCCCGGCGGGCGTCGAGGACGTCGATCAGCGGCAACAACCCTTTCTCATAGGCGGCCTGCGCCGAGACGCTGGCCTCCTCGGCGGCGGGCAGGGCCTCGCGGCGCAAGGCCGTCGCCTGCGCGTGCGCAGCGCTGAGTTCGGAGTGCGCGGCGACGAGCGCGGCACGCTGTTCGGCTTCGGCCGCGCGCAGCGACTGATCGGCCGCGCGGACCATCGCGCGGGCGGCGCGAATATTACCGGAGTTATCATCTCGGAAGTTCAGCGGGATCGAAGCGCCGAACGTGAAGGCTGTCGCGGGCCCTTCGTTGAGACGGCGCACCCCGGCGCCGATGGTCACGTCCGGCACCCCGCGGGCGACCTCAACCTCCAGCGCGGCGCGCTGCCCGGCGAGGACCGAGGAGATCAACGCCAGCCGCGGACTTCCCGCCACGGCGTAAGCCGCTTCGAAACGAGCGAGCGGAGGCGACACTTCCGGCAGCCGCAAAGCCCCGGCGAACTCGGCGACCTCCGCGGCCGTCCCGCCCCACGTGGCGGCGAGAGCCAAGAGAGCCACGGCGGCCGAGGCTTGCGCACGACGGAACTCAGCCTGGGCGGAGGCAAGTAACGCGCGGGCCCGGGCGACTTCCGACGGCGAGGCGGTGGCAGCCTGCAGGCGACGATTGGCCGAAGCCAGGGTCTCCTGCGCGAGCTTCAGTTGCTCCTCGGACAAGGCGAGCCGGGTACGCTCACCGAAGGCCTTGGCGTAGGCGCCAGCGGAAGCCGCCAGAACCTCGGTCCGGCGCAGGGCCAACGTGGCCTGGGCGACGTCGCGCTCTCGTTCGGCGAAGGTGAAGCGCCGGGCGGCCTTACCTCCGCGCTCGATGAGCTGACTGGCTTGCACCGTCACCTCCATGACGGAAGAACCACGGGTGCGGCCGGTGCCCCCAAAATCTTCCATCGCCAGGGAAAGCGTCGGATTCGGAGCCTTGGTCGCCTGCTCCACCTCGCCGTCAGCCGCCTCACGGGCGATGGCCTGAGCCAGCAAAGACGGGTTTTTCTCGGCGACGCGGGCGAGCACTTCGGTCAAAGTGAGGTCAGCCGGAGGCAGGGAGGCGGGCGAATTGGCGTCGGCCGCGTGACCGAACAGCGGCAGGATGATCGTGAGAAAAAGAAGACTTGGAGAGTTCATGGGATATAAATGCATGCGGGCGGAGACCCAGGGTGCCCCCTTGGACGACGGGGTAATGGTACGTCACTCCCTACGGCCGTCGCGGACGCAGGGATGAAGGGCGGGGACGCCGCCGACCAAGGAGGGGATCAGACCCGCAGGCACATCGTCCCGGCCCTTAAGGCCGGCGGACGACACGTCAACACACCTACGATACAAACCGGGCGGACAGCCTCGGCGACACATCTTTCGCCACAAGCGAAGAGCGGCCGCAGCAAGGGCACGTCCACGAGGACATTGTCCGGGGCAAGCAAGGCTGGCGGCGCATCCGCAAGCGCGGCCTCACCGGCAGGAACCAGGCAATCCGAACAATCATCAGGCCGGGCGCAGGCTTGGCCGGCATGCTCGCAATCCGCCGAGAGATCGTCGCAGGCGCAGTGTTCGACCGCGAGAACGCCGACCGTCGCCAATATCAGCAGGGCAAGGCAGGCGAAGAGTCTGGAACGGGCGGCTACCACTCAGTTCAGATTTCGTGCGGTCTGGCCGAAGTCAAGCGAGGCACGGCCTTTGAGGGGTGCGCCTCGGGGTCAGTTCAGCGGCGTTGGTCATAGTTCTTGGTCATACCCGGACCGGCCCACTCGATCTTTGGTAGAGTTTTTGGTAACGCCGGGGCAATCAGACCCAGCCGAAGCCCCCTTTCAGGCCCGCTCCAGATTCGTAAAGCACGCAAAGTCCGTTAGTTCGGATTTTGCCGCTAAAAAGTGGCGGAGAGGATGGGATTCGAACCCACGATACCCTTTTGGGGTATACCCATTTAGCAAACGGGCGCTTTCGGCCACTCAGCCACCTCTCCAGGTCCTTCGTTAATTCGAAGGACGTTCACTAATGGGGAGCGAAGAGGGATGGTCAAGCCAAGCCCTTGTCCGCTTCAGCCGACCTGAGCCAAGAGCGGGAAACCCCTTATTAATCGCGCCAGATTCCCTGCTTTGATTCGTGGGTGCGGGTCAGGTCAATGAGCGTATGAGGCTGATCTACATCGATGAAAGCGGCGACCATGGGGTGGATAATCGTAACAGCGATTATCCACTTTTCGTACTGGTCGCCTGTTGCTTCGAAACTTCCGACTATGTCCGACACTTCCTGCCTTCGATGATTGAGTTCAAGCTTAGACACTGGGGACACGAACTCGCGGTGCTCCATGAGCGTGAGATCCGCAGACCACAGGGAGAATTCAGTTTTCTCCTGAACGCGTCCAAGCGCGCGGCTTTCCTGGACGACCTGAGCAAACTGGTGCGATTTTCACGTGCGAACGTCCACGCCGTGGCATGGGACAAGCGCGATCCTTCACGGTGCTTCTCCTATGGCGCCTGCCTAGGCCACTTACTAGAAGAACTGACCTCCGGCGAAGCCGACGCGGCCCCTCCGCCGGTCATTCTAGAATCGCGCGGTAGGCATGAGGATGAACGCACCGTGAAAGCCCTCTGCGGCCTAAGGCTCGAGAAATTCGGCGCCATCAGGTTCGTCGACAAGAAGGCCAACGTAGCCGGATTGCAGATGGCGGACCTGTGCGCCCGGCCCATCGGCATGAGAATCCTCCGACCAGAATCCATGAATAGGGCTTACACCGAGTGCATCAGGCCTTTGATGCGCGTAACCCTAGACGGCGTGAGGGCGGACGACCGGATTAAACTGATTTAAAATGGAAACGCGGGCCGGCGAACCGGACCCGCGTCGAACGGACATTTCCATTCCTTACGTAAAAGTTAACAAGTCGACCGACCCATTCAAGGAAAAGCTGCTTTCTTGATCGGGGAGTAAACCCCACACACCTCAGGGCTCCATGCCAAGCCATCTGAAGGAGTAGACGACGAACGAGGTGTATTACTAGGGGGCTCGAGCGTATCTTCGATGAGCGATGCTCCAGCTTAATGCTCAAAGAAGAAGGGGGCGCTTTCGCGCCCCCCTAAGAGGAATCTCGGCGGGTCTTAGCCGCCTACACACCTGAACATGAAAATGAGGCCTGAAACCCTCCCCGCAAGTCGGAAGTCGTAAAGGGAACATCTCATAAAGGCCGACGTCATGGCCTCGGACGGTCGGCGATCCACGATGCGCAGAGGCGGACTATGTCGTGACGCGGTCCCGCCCCTACCGACAGATCAGCGGGCGATATCGTTCCGGCTCAGCACGGTGATGCCGTGACTGGACAGGACGG
>CAXNHL010000048.1:0-8284 GCA_964202105.1 Opitutales bacterium
TCGAAGCGCTTGAGGACGTTACGCTTCGCTCCGGAGGAGGAGGCGCTGGACTTGAAACTGTTGTGCTGGGTCATGGCCGTAAGGTGGGTGGAAGTTTGGAGAAAAGGGGTGGATGGGGCGGGAGCAAGGGGAAAAGCGGTCAAAATGCCGACTTTGCCCCTTTCTCCGCCGGTTTCACCCCTCAGGCGTGCTTCAGCATGCCCTTCACCACATGGCCTTCGACGTCGGTCAGGCGGAACTGGCGGCCCTGATAGCGGAAGAGGAGCCCCTCGTGGTTGATCCCGAAGAGGTGCATCAGCGTGGCCTGCATGTCGTGGACATGGACCCGGTCCTTGGTGATGTTCCAGCCGAAGTCGTCGGTGGCGCCATGGACGTAGCCCGGCTTCACGCCGCCGCCGGCGAGCCACCAAGAGTAGGCGCGCCCGAAATGGTCACGGCCCTTGAAGCCCTGGCCCGCCTGGTTCTGGGCGAACGGCGTGCGGCCGAACTCGCCGCCCCAGACGACGAGGGTGTCGTCGAGGAGTCCGCGCTGCTTGAGGTCCTTGACGAGCGCCGCGCTGGCCTGGTCGGTGTCGAGGCACTGCTGGGCGAGTTGGCCGGTGGTAAGATTATTATGCTGATCCCAGCCGGCATGCATCAGCTGCGTGAAGCGGACGCCGCGTTCGGCGAGGCGACGGGCGATGAGGCAGTTATTCGCGAAAGTGCCGGGCTTGAGGACGTCGGGGCCATACATCTCGAGCACCGACTTGGGCTCGTTCTTGAAGTCGAGCAGGTCGGGCACCGAGGCCTGCATGCGGAAGGCCATCTCGTATTGCGAGATACGCGTGTCGATCGCCGGGTCGCCGGCTTCGCCGAGGTGGGCGCGGTTGAGCGCCTGCATGTCGTCGAGCATCGTGCGACGCGCCTCGCGGCTGACGCCGGCGGGATTATTGACGTAAGGGACCGGATCGCCGACGCCGCGGAAGCGCACGCCCTGATGCTTGCCGGGTAGGAAGCCGTTGGACCAGTAGTGTTCGAAGAACAACTGGCCGCAGGTCTTGGCGGCGTCGGAGGACGTCATCACGACATAAGCCGGCAGGTCTTCGTTCATCGAGCCGAGGCCGTAAGACAGCCAGGCGCCCATCGAAGGACGGCCGGGGATCTGCGAGCCGGTCATGAAGAACGTCACGCCAGGCGCGTGGTTGACCGCCTCGGTGTTCATCGAGCGGACGACGCAGAGCTCGTCGGCGATCGCGCCGGTGTAAGGCAGCATCTCGCTCATCTCGATGCCGCTCGAGCCCCACTTCTTGAAGGGCTTGATGGCGCCGACGCAGGGGAACTTCGCGTAGCCGCTCGACATCGTGGAGAGGCGGGTGTCGCCGCGCACGCTGGCGGGGATGTCCTCGCCAGCCATCTTGGCGAGCAGCGGTTTATGGTCGAAGAGGTCGACGTGCGAAGGGCCGCCGCCCTGCCAGAGGCAGATCATGCGCTTGGCCTTGGGCGCGAAGTGCGGGAGTCCGGGGAGCGCGCCGACGGGATTGGGCGCGGCCTTGAGGTCGCGGGCGAGGAGCGAGGCGAGGGCGACCGAGCCGATGCCCTGGACGCCGGCGCTGAGGAAGCTGCGGCGCGTCAGGCGCTCGCGCCATTCGGAAGGAGAGAGTTCGAAGTCCATGGGGTTCAGTCGCGGGTGACGGCGGCGTCGAGGTTATAGAGGGCGAGGCAGGTGACGGTGAGCGCGGCGTGCTCGGCGGCAGGGATGGCGGCGTCGCGCTGGCTCTCGCCGAGCGCGAGGAGCGAGTCGGCGGCTTTGGCATCGGCGGCGTAGACGGCGCGCTGGTGGGCGAGCATCTTGGCGAGCAGGGCGGGTTCGGCGCCGGCCGGGGCGCGGCCAAGCACGAGGGCGAACGCGCGGGCGAGGCGGGCCTCATCGGTCGGCTGTTCCTTCGTCACGCGCTGAGCGAGCACGCGCGCGGCTTCGACCCAGGTCGGGTCGTTGAGCATCGTGAGCGCATGCAGGGGCGAGGACGTGACCGCCGTGCGCACGCGGCAGGTCTGGCGCGCGGAGCTATCGAACATGTTCACCGGCGCGATGGTGCGGCGCCAGAAGGTGTAGAGCGAACGACGGTAGAGGTCGGCGCCTTTCGACTGCGGATAGGTGAAGTCACGCTCCTTGGTGATCGCGAGGCTCTCCCACGGGCTGTCAGGCAGGTAAGGGTAGACCGGCGCGCCGCCGACCTTGGGCGCGAGCAGGCCGCTCGCGCTGAGGGCGACGTCGCGGAGGATCAGCGAAGGCAGGCGGAGGCGCGGGGCGTGGGCGAGCAGGCGGTTCTCGGGGTCCTTCTGGAGGTGCTCCTTGGTCACGCGGCTGGACTGACGGTAGGTCTTGCTCGTCACGATCAGGCGCTGGAGGGCCTTGGTCTTCCAGCCGGATTCGCGGAATTCGACGGAGAGCCAGTCGAGCAATTCCTGGTGCGTCGGGCGGTCGCTCTGCACGCCGAGGTCTTCGGAGGTGCGCACGATGCCGAAGCCGAAGAAGTGCTGCCACTGGCGGTTGACCTGCACGCGGGCGGTGAGCGGGTGCTCGGGCCGGAAGAGCCACTGCGCGAGGCCGAGGCGATTCTTCGGGGCGTCCTTCGTCAACGGCGGCAGGAAGCCCGGCGCGTCGAAGGTGACCTTCTCCTTCTTCGAGAGATAGGCGCCGCGGTCGAGGATGTGGGTGTCGCGGCGCTGTTCGTCGGACATCACCATCACGCGGGGCAGGATGTCGCCGCGGTAGCCGTCGAGGAGCTGCTTGGCGCGGTCGAGCTCCTTCAGCGCGGCGATCTTCTTCCGGTCCTCGGCGAAGACGTTCTTGTTATAATGCTCGCGGAGCTTCTTCGTCTCGGCCGCGGTGCGCTTCTTGTCCGGCGCGAGCAGAGCTTCGAGTTCCTTGGGCAGCATGCCCTTGTCCTTGGTCGGTTTCGCCAGCCAGGTTTCGAAGGCCTTGGCCTGATGCGCGAAGAAATCCTTGTTCAGCAGGTCGAAGTTCGCCTGCAGCTTCGCGAGTTCGGCGGCCTGCTCGGGTGACGGAGCTTCGACCACGGCACCGTCGAGGCGGAAGCGGCTGCGACCGCCGGTCTGCGTGGGGCCGCCGCTCGGGGTGCCACGTTCCTTCACCTGATTGAAGGCATCGAGCCATTGGTAGTAGTCCTTCTGCTTGATCGGATCGTATTTGTGGTCGTGGCACTGCGCGCAGGCGACCGTGAGGCCGAGCCAGGTGGTCGTGGTGCTCTCGACGCGGTCGAAGAGGCTGACGAAGCGCTGTTCCTCGGCGATGTTGCCGCCTTCGCCGTTGAGGATGTGGTTCCGGTTGAAGGCCGTGGCGATCTTCTCCTCGAGTCCGGCGCCGGGGAGCAGGTCACCCGCGAGCATCTCGGTGCTGAGGCGGTCGAACGGCTTGTCGGCGTTGAGGTTCTTCACCAGCCAGTCGCGCCAGACCCACTGGAACGTGTCGCCGTCCTGCTGGAAGCCGTTGCTGTCCGCGTAACGCGAGGCGTCGAGCCAGGGGAGGGCCATGCGTTCCCCGTAGTGCGGCGAGGCCATCAGGCGATCGACCTGCTTCTCATAAGCGTCGGGGCTTTGGTCGGCGAGGAAGGCGGCGGTCTCTTCGGGCGTGGGCGGCAGACCGGTCAGGTCGAGCGACAGGCGACGGAGCAACGTGGCCTTCGGGGCTTCGGGGGAAAGGGTCAGACCGGCCTGGGCGAGTTTCGCGACGACGAAGGCATCGACGGGATGCTTCTCGCCGTTACCCGGCAAGGCGGGGCGGACCGGCGTCACGAAGGCCCAGTGCTCTTTGTATTCCGCGCCCTCGGCGATCCATCGCTTGAGAATCTCCTTCTGCGCGGCGGTCAGCGTACGGTGCGAATCCGGCGGCGGCATCACCTCGTCGGAGTCGGTCGACGCCAGACGTTTGATGAGCTCGCTCGCTCCGGCGTCGCCGGGCACGAAGGCTTTCTTCTCCAACGCGGCGTCGCGGACGTCGAGGCGCAGCTTGGCCTTGCGCTTGTTGCCGTCAGGGCCGTGGCAGTAGAAACAGTTCTCGGACAGAATCGGACGGACGTCCTCGTTGTAATCCACCTTGGCGCCGAAGGCGGGCAGGGTGGCGAGGAGCGCGGCGAGGAGGGGGCTGATCCGGGACATGGGGAGATTTTAACAGGGGAAGCCCGGCCGAGGAATGGTCGGGGGCGATGGGCAGGTTGTAGAATACTACCTTGGGGTGATTTACAGACAGCCTTTGCGTCGACTGGTTTCAATCACCGACTGACCCTTCGAGGCCGGCGGGTGGAATCACGCTACAATTCGCTGGAAAATGAGAGCGGGCCGGCTTGAAGGCCTTCTCCTCAGCCGCACCAGAACTGCGGATTGCGGTTTTCAGCGGACTTGGCGGCGAGCACCGCGTGCGGCCGGGGGCCGGACTGAAGGCCTTGCATGATGCCGCGCAGTTGGCGGCGTCTTTCTAACAGCGGGGTCTGCCGACCGAAATAGGCCAGCAGCTCGGCGGCGGACGCCTGCGTGGGTTCTCCCCAATAGCACGCATGGGTCGACCATAGCGCGGCCGACTCGATGACGCTGGCCTTGACCCAGTTTGCGGTATCCGTGGTCCAGGTTTCGTAACTGGCCAAAGGCGGGAACAGCGGCGCATCGATGCTGAGATCGGCTCCTTGGAGCACGGCGGGAAGGATTTTGCCGACGACCGATACGGCGAGTCCGCGCTGTCCCCATGCCCGGAGGACGCGCGCGGCGGTTAGGCATCGCGCCAGGCTGGCGGGGCCGGATATGACCGATCGAGCGAGTTTCATGGCTTCTTCCAGCGCCGCGCAGCGTATGGCGACGGACAGCGCGGGATTGTTCGCGCATACCCAGCGGCGCAGAAGCAGGAGGTACGGATCCTGCGCGGGGGCGTCCGCCAGCCAGGCATCGAAGAAGGCGGCGTGGGGCGCCAAGACAGGGATGGCCCGGATGGCCGCGGAGACTTCCTCGATGCTGGCGATGGCCTCCTCGGCTGACGTAGCGGCGCGCAGCAGTCCTCTGGCCGCGAGTCGCTCCGCGCGATCCGCTTTGCACGCGAAGAGGTTGAGTTGGTAGGAATCCACCTGATCCTTGTCGAAAGGCGTCAGTACGCCGAGTCCGGGGACGAGGCGGTAGAGCGCGTAGCCTAGTTCCTCGAGCATGGACGCAGCCGAGTAATCGACGCTGCTGGCGGCTTTGATCTCCAGCATCACTAAGGGGGATTGCTGGGCGAAGAAAGCGCGCCCGCCTCGGACGACCTGGGCTTCATGCCCTTCGACATCGAGCTTGATGAAGTCGACGGCATCGAAGCCGTGCTCGGCGGCGAGCACGTCCAAGGGGGCCATGGCGACATCGAGCGTGCCCCGCTCGGCATCGACGCGGTTGAGTTCGCTGCTCGCCTCGGACATGAGCCTGCAACGACCGCTCTCCGCGCCGACCGCGGTCTCGAGCAGGGTGACTTGGGCGAACTGATTGAGGCGGATGCTCTCACGAAGGAGGGCGCAGGTCTCCGGAGTGGGTTCGAAGGCCCAGACGCGCGAGCCAGGGCCGGCCGCTTGGGCGTAGCTCAAGGCGTAGAAGCCGAAACTAGAGCCGATATCGAGCATCCGCCCGGCGGGTTCGGCGACGCGGGCGATGAAGTCGGCTTCATCTTCGAACCAGGTTTCTTTTTCCAGGAAGACGTGGGTGGAGATATGACTCAGCTGCGACGGGAGGCAGAGTCGGATGCCTTGGGCTATTTCAATGGCAAGCATGCGTGGGGCCGGCGAGGATGGTCGCGCGGATGGAGTCGTATGGCATGGGCCGCCCGATGTCCACGCGTTTGCCCGGGATGTCATCGCCGGGCGGGTGCTCCGTAAGTCGGAAACGTTGGCCCGACTTGGTTTGGGGTTGCTGGCAGGGCTGGCTCGGTTGTCATTCTGACCCGTGCGCCTTCTGGACCGCTATATCCTCGCCGAATGGGCCAAGGTCTTCGCCTTGGCCTTGCTGAGTTTCGTGGGCATCATGCTGCTGTCGGACGGGTATAACCGCATCCCTGAGTTCCTGGACCTCGGTGCCGGCTGGGGGACCATCATCGTCTTCCTGTTGCTCGGCCTGGTCCGGAATCTCTCTCTGCTGATCCCGATCTCCCTGCTGATCTCGGTCATCTTCGTCCTGGCGACCATGAACCGGAATCAGGAGATCTCCGCAGCTCGCGCCGCCGGCATCGGCATGGGTCGCCTGACCGCTCCGCTCTGGGCCGTGGGCGGTCTGCTCGCAGGCCTGCTGGCGCTCCTCAACGCCGTGATCGTGCCCGACGCCTTGGAGACCATGAACGCCCTCCAAGAGGAAGCCCAGTTCGCCGCGCTCAAGGCCAAGGGCGGTAACGCCATCCCCCGCGGGCAGGCTTCGTCGGTCTCCTTTGAGAACTCCAAGGCGCGCCGGCTCTGGCTCATCTCCAATCTCGGCCTCAGCACCGGCCAAGCTTTCGAGGTCGTCGTGCACGCCTTCGATGCCAACCAGCGCGAGGTCCGTCGCATCTCCGCTCGTTTCGCCGAGTTCCGCAAGACCCCGCAGGGCTGGCGCTGGACCTTCCGTGAAGGACGCGACCTCCGCTTCGATCCGACGACCGGCTCCCTGATGGCCCAGCCGCGCTTCCAGGAGCTCACGCCGGACTTCAATGACGATCCTGAGGTGATGTTCTATTCCACCAAGGAGCCGGCCAAGCTCTCGCTGCGCGAGGTCTCCCGTTTCGTCGACCAAGCCGGCTTCAACCCCGGCGGCCCCAACGCCGCCTACGCGATGCGCTACCACGCGATCATGTCGACGCCCGTCATCTGCCTCATCGTCATCGCCGTCGCCATCCCGTTCTCGGTGGTGCCCGGCCGCATCAGCCCGATGGTGGGCGTCGCCAAGACCTTCGGCCTTTTCCTCGGCTTCTACTTCCTCACTTCGTTCTGCGCCGCCTTCGGCGAGAGCGGCGCCTTGCCACCGATGGTGGCGGCGTGGATCCCGGCCACGCTCGTCGCGTGCTGGGCATTCCCGAAGCTGAAGGCCGCCAATTGATCCATGCTTAGAGCTATTCGTATCCGCCCCGGACGTCCCGTGCGCGCCCTCCGGGGACATCCCTGGGCCTTCCTCGGCGAAGTCGAGTTCGTCGGCGAGCCGCCGGTCGACGGCGACTGCGTCGAACTGACCGACCTCAAAGGGCGCTGCCTCGGCGCCGGGCTCTGGAACGGCAAGTCCCAGATCGCCTGGCGTCGCTACTCGCGCCGCCCGATCACCCTCGACGGACCGCTGCTCGAAGAACTCGTCACCGCTTCGGTCAACCGCCGCGCCGGCAAGCCGGTGTGCCGCCTGATCTGGTCCGAGGCCGACAGCCTCCCGGGTCTCGTCGTCGACCGTTACAACGACCTCATCACGATCCAGGCCCTGACCTGCGGCATCGACCGCCGTCTGGCCACGATCATCGACGTCCTGCAGCGCCTGCTGAAGCCGCGCGAGATCGTCCTGCGCAATGACGCCGCGACGCGTAAGCTCGAAGGCCTGCGCCAGGAAATCCGCACGGTCTCGGGCAAGCCGCTCGAACCCGCCTGGATGGAAGTCGGCGGCGTGCAGGTGCTCATCGACCTCATGGGCGGCCAGAAGACCGGCACCTACCTCGATCAGCTCGACCAGCATCAGCACGTCGCGAAGCTCGCCAAGGGCCGCCGCGTGCTCGACGCCTTCTGCAATCAGGGCGGCTTCGGCCTCGCCTGCGCCAAGGCAGGCGCCACCAGCGTGCTCGGTCTCGATCAGTCCGAGGACGCCATCACGGCCGCCCGTTCGGCCGCCGAGCGCAACGGTCTCAGCGCCTCGTTCGAAGTCGCCAACGTCTTCGACTGGTTCACCGAGCACCGCGAAGCCTCCTTCGACCTGATCATCCTCGATCCGCCGCCCTTCGCCCGCAGCAAGGACGCCGTCGACGGCGCCCTCCGTGGTTACAAGGAGCTCAACCTCCGCGCGCTCCGCTTGCTCGCCCCGGGTGGCATCCTGGCGACCTATTCCTGTTCGCACCGCGTCTCGGAAGAGATGTATCTCGAGGTCATCGAGGACGCCGCTTCGGACGCCCGTCGCGAAGCCGTGATCCTGGAACGTACGTCCCAGCCGGCCGACCACCCGGTACTCCTGAACTTCCCCGAGAGCCGCTACCTCAAGGGCTTCATCATCGAGATTCGGGCTTAACTCCCGGACCGCTTCCGCTTTCATCGCGCCATGATCGTCTCCCTCCGCGGCAAAC
>CAXNHL010000049.1:0-8230 GCA_964202105.1 Opitutales bacterium
TCGTCCGGCAGGGTGATCTTGGGTAGGCTCACCAAGCCGCTCGGCTTGGAGCCGGCGGCGGGAAGGGCGCTGCCGATGCCGACGAGTTCGACCATGTTCTCCGTGGCTTCCTTGGGAGGCGTCTGCCACGGAGCCCAGTAGCCGGCAGGGTAATCGGGGGAATTGCCGGTCTGGAAAAGGGAGACGGTCTGCGTGCCGGCCGGCTGATCGCCGAGGCCGGAGATGAGCCAGGCGGGCGGGAGGTCCGGCTTGTCGGTGCGCCAGACGCCGGTCCACATGGGGTTGCGGAACTTGTAGGCGAAGATGACATCAGGCTGGGTGATGTCCGCGCGCGCGGTGGCGCGTCGGTCGGGCCCCGCTTCTTGCTGCAGGTGAGCGAGCGCGAGACGCATCGAGACGAGGGCGTTCAAGCGAGCGCGCGTGGCGAGCTGCTGGTTCATCGCGGCGCGGGACTCGATCGTGATGAACGCGGAGAGGGTGACCAACAGCATGACGACGCAGGCCATCACCGTCAGGGATAGGATCAGGCTGAAACCCGGTTTTTTCTTTGAGGTTTTCATGCCGGAGTCGCTAACTCGTAGCATAGGTATTTATACTTAGTTCGAGCGATGACGCAAGCCTCTGCCAACTTGTCTATATGCCCGAAATCGCTCGCGGGCGCCGGGTTTACAGGCCGTCTTCGCGTGCGGTCATTTTTTACCCCGCGGGGGCTTCTCGGTCGTCCTTGGAGTGGCGGTCTGTCCTGGGGGGGCGAAGTGCCTTTCCTGCACGGATTTCACTCGGGCCTGTCCTTGGGGTCCGTCCGGCTCGATGAAGAAGAGCGAGCGTGCGTCAATCATGTGGAAATGACGCAGGTGGAATACATTCCTGGGTTCGCCGTCAAGGGTCACGACATCTAGGTCGAGGTAATGGCCGTCTCGGACCTGAGGCTTGAAGAGTTCGGAGGAGCCGGGTCGTATCCGGATTCTGAAGCCTTCTCCGGTCAGCTCGACCGAGTAAGCGCAGGCGTTGAAGAAGCGCAGTGAGCCGAATGGGAGTGAGCCCGGGCTGTCATTGATCACGCTGATGCCATTGCTTCCCGGTCGTGGGGATACGATGAGGATTAGCCGATGAGGCCCCGCGCTTTCGGGTAGGTCGATCCAGGCCAGCGGAGGGGTTTCGTCCTTCTTCGAGCCTTTGCCTCTGACTGGCCTGATTTCGAACCGAGCAGGACCCGCGTAGCTGATCCGCTCGCTGAGGAAATCGGGCGAGATGTCGATCGGTCTGACCTGACCGTTTGATTGCAGGAAGCCGTGGTCGGCGAGGTACTCTCCCCCGGCCAGCAGTTGTAGGCTCGCCTCGGCCTTGCGTGGCGCCTGGGCGCAGGCCAGGGTCGAGAGAAGCAATGGAAGCAGCCGGAATATTTCAGATCTCATCGGGTTGGAGCCACTGGCATGATATGACTCTGAAGCGTCGCCCTAACAGACGATTTACCGCGGTGAAGGCGGGGTCTTCTGGACGGGTTTCAGGGGCGTTGTCGGTGGAGATGAATTCGGGCACGCGTTGGACGACGGCTTCGACCCAACTGCTTGCTTTGGAGCCTTGTTCGTCTACGGCCTCCCCGTAGGCCCGGATGAGGAATGTGTCCGAACGGGTGGCGATCGAGCCGCCCAGGCATTGGAGGAGGTCGGTCTGGAGCAGGTTGCCGGGCGACCCCATCGCGGCATGCACGCGACTGCTGCCGGGGCCACTGACAGGCTTTTCAAAGGCCTCGACGTTCTGGGGTTGGTTCAAGGGCGCTGCATTCGTGCCACTGAGGGTGGTTTCGTTGACCATGACTTCGGCGGGGAACCGGACTCCTGCGACCTCGGTGAGGCGGTCGCTTAATCTGGCCGCGTTCGTCGCATCGGCCCGGAAGATAGCCGACTGGAGGGCCCCACATCGGGCCGCCCATGTCTCGGTGCAAAGAAAACGGTTCACGAATTCCGCCAGGCTGAGGTAGGGGGTGCTCGCGGTCCGTTGTCCGGCGAACAGCCGTGCGGCCGGGGGTGAGGTTTGGTCGCGCTCGGTGCGGGTCAGCAACTGGAACCTCGCCTTGTTCTCGGCGACGATGGCCGTCGCCAGGGCCCTGATCTGGGCCTCGTTGAGGTTTATGAATCCATGCCAGTTGGTGCGTCCTGGTTCGTTCATGGCTCCCGTGGCGGGGGACGACGGGCCGGCCTGCAGTGCTCTCGGGAGCCGGACGTTGGCATTGTTGCCAGCCGTCGTATTGGGCTGCGCAGCGGTCAGGCTCGCGTAAGCCACGCGGTTGGCTGAACCCAGGAAGGCGATCCATGCGTCTACGGATACGCTGTTCACGTTGAAGGCACCGTGGTTGAGGAGCGCCGCCGCCGCCGTCCGGTGCGAACTGAGCGCGGCATGTGCGCTGGGGTTGCTTGAGTCGAGGCGCATCCGAGGATTGAGAAGGCTCCGCTGTCCTGCGCAGAACTCATCGATCACCTGTTCGAGCGGGCGGGTCTCGGCGTATGGGTTGGAAGAGTCGGCGGCTTCCGGATTCGGGGGAGCCGGGGCGCTGGGCGAGACGTTGCGGATCATCTCGGGTCCCGCCGACGACAGGAAGAAGGCGTCCCAGATGGCGTCGTTGAGCAGGAACGGTTGGTCGGACTCCGTCCAGTCCGGTGAAGTCAGGGCGTACGCCCTATTCGATGGTACCTGAAGGCTCGCGAAACTGTTACCGACTCCGTATAGAGGCTGTTGATCACGAAGCCCGAAGTTAGCGTGGGCGTACTGTCCTAAGGAGGCGGGTGGTGCCAGCGGGATTTCCAGGTGGATGGCCCTCGTGGTGCCCGTCACTTCCTTGCTGAAGCCGCCATAGGCCAACGTGCTGCCTCCGCTTACTTGGGTGGCGATGAGCGTGCTCCAAGGTCCTGATCCGGAGCCGGACGGGCGGAAGCATCGCATGCGGTAACTCGGCGACGAACCGTTGAAACCCTGGTTTGCGCCGTTCGTGATGCGTCCTGCCCCGTCTGACCGGACCACCGGCGCGCTCGGGTTGGTGTGCGTGAACATCGGCGCGGCCGGAGCGGTCTGGTAAAGCGCGGCTGCGGCGGTGTAAGGGGGGTAGGGAAGCGCGCTGGTCGCCACGGTGCTCAGCCAGGAGGTCGATGGTAAGCGTTCGGTCACCGAGCGGGTCGACAGTTCAAGGGCCGCGATGATCTGCCCCGGTGCCGGCACTCCGGTGGCTGTGCGATTGGATGGGATGGCAAACAGGTTCGGAAAAGTAATCGGTCCCGGGTGTCCGACTCGCGTCGGGTCGATGACGCGTTGCGAGATCTCATTTATTTCACTGCTGCGGTTGTAGAGTTCGTAGCTGGTGCTCGTTTCCGTGAGTCCATCGCCGGGCCAGCAGACGAGACCATGCCTGGAGCGAAACACGCCCCCGGGTGTGATCCGGTTGGCGGTCGGTACGGAGCGGAGAATCCCGAAAGCGTCAGCCAATGACCTCCCCGTGGGGGCGATTTCGAACTGAACCCTGTCGGTCGACCAAAAGTTGAAGCCAGGCCAGAGTACGCCCCAATCCAGTCCGGTGCTTCCTCCGTCGGTATAGCCGCCGGTGAAGTTGAAACTGTTCGTGAGCCGCACGGCCTGCCCCCACACGGACGCCTCAGGCGATGCGGGCGAGTAGACGCGGTACTCGCCCGGTTGTAAGCTAACGTTGCCCAGGTAAAGCCGGAACATGTCCGGGGTAGTGGAGGTCTGCTGGCCCATCCGCTTGTAATAATCCCCCAAGGGATGCTCGTAGTTGGTGGTGAAACCGAACCGGCTGACTCGTATGATCAGTTTCCAGTCATCCCAGTCGCTGTAACTGAAGACATGGCTCACGCCGTTGGTCGGGGCGGGGCAGTCGATCGCGACGTTGTATGGGTTGTGCAGGACCACGAAGGGCGTGACGTTGAGCGTGATCCAGCCGTCGCCTTGGCTGACATCGAAGACGAGGGTCGTCTTATCGACGTAAGGGGAGGCCGCACATGTGAACGGACGAGGAATCGGTCGATAGTTGATGCCGAACAAATCACCTCTGTCCACGACGGCTGGATTCAGTCCGGCATGGTCCGCGTTGTGCGTGCCTGCGTAAAGATATTGCGAGCGGCGCAGTCCTTCGTTGTCACCGTCGAAGCCCAATTTATGAATGCTTCCCGCGTTCGGGAACAGGGAGCGGGCACGTAGCGAGGGGGCCCCGGCAGTCGACCAGCCGAGCTGCTTGTAGAGCCGATGGTAGTCGCGGAGCGCCCACCACGTCGGCCCGCGCAACTGACCTTCCGGAGTCTTCCGGTTGAAGATCGGCGCTACTTCGATGATTTTTCCTTCGATCGGCGTCTGCATCCGGACGACTTGCTGGCCTTCGGCGGTGCGGGTGGACGGGATGTCGAAGCCGGAGCCGAATTCTGATTGGTTGAAATCCTTGTCGGAAAGTTCGAAGGCGAGGGAAAGGTCACGCCGGAGTCCGCCATCCCGGGAGTCCGCGAGGATTCCTGCGGAATGGAAAGTGATATCATGGAAGAGTCGTCGCGAGTTCGGAGTCGTCGTGCCGGCGGGGTCGTCGGGTGGCGTGCCGCCGGAGAATCCCGGGGCCAGCGGCAGGTCGAAGATGCTTCCCATGCGGGCGATGTCCGGTTGCGCGATGCTTTCGAGTCCGGAAAGCAGCTCATGGGACGTTCGTCCAGGTGCTCGCAGCGAGGCGACGTGTTCTGGGGTGAGCCTGTCCGCCGATTCTCTTGGGTCCGTCAAATTGACGCGTGCCTTCAGTCCTTCGTCGCCGATCCAGTAGGCATACGCTCCGGCGGCCTCTGGTATGGCCAGTTTGGCTATGCCTTCGACGAAGCCATCCGGACGTGTCGGGTCGGTCGCGGAGTAGCGGTTGGCGCTGGCGCTGCCGACCAAGGTCACGGTATCTACTCCCGGCGGAGGGTAGTCCTGCAGGGGTGATAGATGTTCGCCGCCGTAATCGGAAAGACCGTAGAGCGAGATGGACTGGGCGCCGGCCGGCAGGTCATGTCTGCCGCTCACGAGCCAGGCCGGAGGCTGGTCGGGCCGGTCCGTTCGCCAGATGCCTGTCCACATGGGATTGCGTAAGGAGCCTGCTGTAGTCGCTGGCTGGATGATCTCTGCCCTGGCGGTGGCCCGGCGGTCCGGCCCCGCTTCTTGCTGCAGGTGCGCCAGCGCGAGGCGCAACGAAAGGATGTTGTTCAGCCGCGCCCGCACGGCCAGCTGGTGATTCATCGCGGCGCGTGATTCGACCGTGATGAACGCGGAGAGGGTCACCACCAGCATGACGACACCGGCCATCACCGTCAGGGACAGGATCAGGCTGAATCCTCGGCTGCGGGGGGATTTCGGCATTCTTCGTCGCACGCTGCGACCTGAGTATTTACACCTTGTTGGGGAGTTGAGGCAAGCGGTCAGGCGGCCCAAATATCGCTTTTGCCATGGTTGTATCAGGATCATGCGGATTGGGAATCGCGGGGCTTGCGGATGCGGTCGCTCTGAGCCACTCCTAAGTCATGCTGAAGCGCCACCCCTTGCTTTCGTCGGTCCTGCTCGTCGGAGGGGCGCTGGCCCTGTTTTTCTGGACCCGCCCGGAGGCGGTCTCCTCGCCGACGCCGCCGGCGCCGCCGGTTTACGGCAGTTGCCCGCCGTCGCGCGACGGCATCGGCAAGACTTTCATGGGCCGCGAGATCTCTCACGTCATGGGGCATCCTGGCATCGGTTGGCTTGAGCGCACCGACCGTGAGAAGGAGGAGGCGCCTTCCAAGGCCATCGCCTTGCTCGAACTCGCTCCCGACGCGGTCTTGGCCGACATCGGCGCGGGCTCGGGTTATTATTCTTTCCGCATCGCCCGCCTGCTGCCGCAAGGGAAGGTCGTCGCGGTCGATATCCAGCCGGAGATGCTCGAGTTCCTGAAGACCGAAGCCGCGAAGCTCGGCGTGAAGAACGTGCAACCCCATCTCGGGGCGATCGACGACGTGAAGCTGCCGCCGGCCTCGCTCGACGCAGCCCTGATGGTCGACGCTTATCACGAGTTCGACCATCCGGCGGAGATGCTCGCCTCGCTCCGTTCGGCCCTGAAGCCGAAAGGCCGCATCTACCTCCTGGAGTATCGCGCGGAAGATGACAACGTGCCGATCAAACCGCATCACAAGATGACCGAGGCTCAGGCGCGCAAAGAGTTCGAAGCGGCCGGGTTCCGGTTCGTCACGAACAAGCCGGGCCTGCCGTGGCAGCACCTGCTGATCTTCGAGAAGCCCTGAGGCGCGCTCAGGCGCCGACGCTCTTCTTGATGTCCTTCAGCTGCTGGAACTCAGGCTTGGCGGTGTAATACTTGTCGAGCGGGTAGCAGCCGGAGATGAGCCCATTGCGCGGCGCGGTCGTGCAGTCGCTGAAGGTGCGGCAGATGAACTTCATCTCCATCGCGCCGTTCTTCGCGGCGTCGGCCAGCATGGCCGGATAGCTGAGCACCGCGCGTCCCACGCCGATGGCGTCGCTGCCGCCGGTGCGCAGGATGTGCTGCGCGAGATGCGGGAGATATTCCTGGACGTAACTGAGGCCGGAGCTGACGACGATCATGCCGGCCGGGGCCTGAGCGCGGACTTCGCGCACGACGCGGACCTGCCGGGCGACGTCGATCAGCGGGTCATGCGCGGGTTGGTAGCCGTCGCTGGGCGGATAGGCCGCCGGACGCTGGAGGTGCGGATTGTAGTAAGGCGAGCCGGCGGTGGTGTTGAGGATCTTCACGCCGAGTTCGCCCAGCAGCTGCACGAAGGCGAAGGTCTCGGTGAGGTCGATCTCGGTGGGCTTGGCCTGATTCACGCCGAACGCGTAGCGGTAGGGCAGGAGCGAGGCGTGCTCTTCGGGGATGCCTGGGCCGAGCTTGCCGGGCTGGCTGAGCGCGGGGTCCGGTCGGAACGGGACCATGTCGAACAGGCTCAGCCGCACGCCGATGTCGATCGGGTTACCGTCCGCGCGGATGCCCGCGATGATGTCGCGCAGGATGCGGGTGCGGTTCTCGAAGGAGCCGCCGAACTTGCCGGGGCGCGTGTGCGCGCTGAGGAACTCGTGCAGGAGGTAGCCGTGGCAGTGCTTGATGTCCACGAAGTCGGCGCCGCAGTCGCGTGCCACGCGGGCGGCCCGGACGTAGCAGCGGATCAGCTCCTCGACGTCGGCATCGGTCAGCACCTGATCGTCGGAGGTGACGTTGAACTTCTTGTCGAGGATGGGATGGCGGTAGGCCACGCGGGATTCCCAACGCTTCTTGTCGTGCGGACGGCAGAACCGGCCGGAGTGGGTGAGCTGGAAGCCGATGACCAGGTCGTCGACCGAACCCCAGCGGGCAAGGTGCTCAGCCTTGAGGATGCCGACGAGTTCGGTGATGCCAGCCTGGTTCTCCTCGTTGATAATCAGCTGATTCATGTTCGCCCGACCATCCGCGCGCACGGCCATGGCCTCGGCACCGCAGATCAGCTTCGCGCCGCTCGCACCGAAGCGCTGCCAGCGTCGCTTCATCTCCTCGGAGATTCCGCCCGTGGTGGTGCCGTCCCAGCCTTCCATCGGGTGGATGGCGATACGGTTACCGATGGTCTTGCCGTTGACCTTCGTGCGGCCGATTGGCTGCGAGAGGGGATTGCCGGCGCCGGCTTCGATGGTGTCCTCGAGCGGGAGGTCGGCGCCGACGCTGGCGCAATGGGCGCGGAAATCAGCGACGGTCTTGAGCGAGGCGACGCGGGTGAGCTTGAAGGGAGTGGTCATGGTAAGGTTCAGCGGGGGATGTTGAGGCGTTCCGAGATACGACGCGTGCGCACCATGGCTTCGGCCATGCGGGCGGCTTCGTCCGGCCCGCGGACGTCCTTGCAGGCGGGGTGAGGCTCGGGCGAGGCGATGACGCCGAGCTGATGGAGCAGGTGCGCGGTGCTATGCTTGTAGGCGGCTGCGCTGCCCTTGGCGTCGAGACGGAACACCTGGTCTTCGAGCGACTGGAAGGCCTCGAAGAGCTTGTAGACGCGGGTGTCGAAGCGGCCGGTGCCCGTCGGGAACTTCTTCCCGGGCGCACCGTCATTGAGCCACATGTCCTTCGCGGCGCAGATCTGCGGGGCGGCGCTGCTGGCGGCGCCGATGAGCAGGGGTAGGCCAGTCTTGATCGCCGTGGCGATGCCGTAGTCGTCGCCGCTGTGCGGGGCGAAATCCAGCTTCAGGTCCT
>CAXNHL010000050.1:0-8212 GCA_964202105.1 Opitutales bacterium
ATCCTGCCGGGCTTCGCGGCCATCGGTCAGTCGAGGAAGCCCGTGAGGGGCGAGGTCGGTTCGGCCTTGTCGGAACCGACGCCGAGGCCGGCTTCGCGGGCGGTGCGACCGGCTTCGACCGCGAGACGGAAAGCGCGGGCCATCGCGACGGGGTCGCCCGAAGAGGCGATGGCGGTATTCACCAGGACGGCATCCGCGCCGAGCTCAAGGGCTTCGGCGGCGTGCGAAGGGGCGCCGAGGCCGGCGTCGACGATGACCGGCACGCGGGCCTGTTCGATGATGATACGGAGGAAGTCGCGGGACAGGAGACCACGGTTAGAACCGATCGGCGCGCCGAGCGGCATGACCGCGGCGGCGCCGACCTCTTCGAGGCGCTTGGCGAGGACCGGGTCGGCGTGAATGTAAGGCAGCACCGTGAAACCCTTCTTCACCAGCTCGCGGCAGGCTTCGAGCGTCTCCACCGGATCAGGCATCAGGTACTTCGGATCCGGATGAATCTCGAGCTTCAGCCAGGAAGTGCCTAGCGCCTCGCGGGCGAGCTCGGCGGCGAAGATCGCCTCCTTAGCCGTGCGCACGCCGGAAGTGTTCGGCAGGATGAGGTGCTTCTGCGGGTCGAGCGCGGAGAGGATGCCGTCGTCGGCCACGCCGAAGCGCACGCGCTTGATCGCCATCGTCACCACCTCGGCGCCGGAAGCGTCGAGCACGGCGCGGAGCTGCGCGGCGGAGGCGTACTTGCCCGTGCCCGTGAGGAGGCGCGAAGCGAAGGTGCGGTCGGCGATACGGAGCGAAGACATCGGAGCCTGCACAATCCGAGACTCCTCGGGGTTGTCCAGCCCTCGCCTCGGGAAACCTAGCCGGCGACCGCTTCGACCAACGTTTTCGCGGCCGAAACCGGGTCGTCCGCCAAGGCGATGGCGCCGCTGACGGCGATCCCGTGGGCGCCCAAGGCGCGGACGGCGGGCCAGTCGGCGGCCGTGACGCCGCCGATCGCGTAGCACGGCAAAGGCGTGGCGGCGGCGATGAGGCCGGCCAAGGAATCCGGGGAGTGGACCGCGGCGAGCTTCCGCTTGCTGAGCGTATGGCGGAAGGGACCGACGCCGGCGTAGTCGACCCGGACGCCGGCGAAGCGGGCGACATGGGCGGGCTCGTTGAGCGTCACGCCGACGATCGCGAACTCGCCGAGCAAGGCGCGGGCGACGGAAGGCGAGGCGTCATCGCCGCCGAGATGGACGCCGTCGGCCTCGGCGCGCAGGGCGACCTCCGGCGAATCGTTCACCACGAACATCGCGCCGAAATCACGGCAGAGTTCGGCGATGGCCACCGCTTCGGCGACCCAGGCCTCGGCCGGCAGATGCTTCGCGCGCAGTTGGATCCAACGGACGCCGCCTTCGAGGGCGGCGCGGGCCTGTTCGCGATGCGCGCGCGGGGCGGCGTCGAGCGTCAGGAACTGCAGACGGGGGAACACGGCCTAGTATGTGCGCTTCAGCTTACGGGCTTCCTTGCCACACCAGGCGCGCTCGAGATCGAGGAAAGCACGGACCGGGTCCGGCTGCTTCCAGACCGAACCGATGAACGCGATGCCATCGAAGCCCATCTCGCGGGCCTTCGCGGCGTTCTTCGGCGTGATGCCGCCGAGCGCGTGGACGGGGGCGCCGCCTTCGGATTTCCAGCGCTGCAGGATGACTTCGTATTCGCGGAGCGTCCGGCGCGGGCGATGGTCTTTCTTGGAGACGGACTCGAAGATCGGGGTCAGGAAGACGTAGCCGCAGGCCTTGTCGGTCGAACGCAGCTCGTCGTAATCATGGCACTTCACGCTCACCGCCGCGTGCTTGGGCCAGCCCCGGGGGACGCGTTCACCTGGGTGCATCTGGAAGCCGCCGAGACGGTGGGCCTCGACGAGTTCCGGCTCCTCGCCCAGCACGATGCGCGGCCAGAAAGCCTCGGGGATCGAGCGGAGGAACTGCTCGTAATGACGACGCTCCCAGTCCTTGCGGACCTGGACGTGCAGGCGGCCGAGGCCGGCATCGAAGAGGCGGCGGACCATCTTCGGATCCCAGCTGCCGTCATTAGGAGTGAACAGGACGAGGTTCTCCGGGGCCGGGGCTTCCGGCTCGTTGACGAAGAGACCTTTGATGAACTTGAACATGAGGGGAATCAGCCGCCTTGGGCGGCGCGGATGACGAGGATACGGGCGCCTTCGGCCAAGGCCTGGGCGGACCAGCGGGAGCGAGGCACGACCTGCTCGTCGACGGCGGCGGCCACGGCCGGCTCCTGGGCCACGCCGAGTTCGGCGAGGAGTTCGGCCAGCGTCCGGGCGGCGGTCTCCTTGGGCTCGTCGTTGACGGTCACACGCATACGGGACGACCCTGCCCCCCCGTGGGCGGGCTGGCAAGCGGAGGTTTGGGGTTGCGGGCAGAGGCCCGTGAGATTGGCTGAAACCCATGAAAACCCTGCGCCTCTGCCTGCTCTCCGCCCTGGCCGTCGTGGCCGGCCTCGCCCTTTCCTCCTGCTCCAATAATAAAGAATCCATGAAAGAATCCTCCGCCGCCGGTGCCACCCCCCGCGCCATCATCCACACCAACTTCGGCGACATGACCGTCGAGTTCTGGCCCGACGTCGCCCCGCGCACCGTGGAGAACTTCCTCAAGCTGTCCCGCGAGAAATTCTATGACGGCACGGCCTTCCACCGCGTCATCAAGGGCTTCATGATCCAGGGCGGCTGCCCCAATTCCAAGATCGGCGCCCGCGGCATGCCCGGCACGGGCTCGCCCGGCTACCAGATCAAGGCCGAGTTCAATAACCGCGCCCACGTGAAGGGCGTGCTCTCCATGGCGCGCTCGGCCGACCCGGACAGCGCCGGCAGCCAGTTCTTCGTCTGCCATGGCGACGCCTCCTTCCTGAACAACAAGTACACCGCCTTCGGCAAGCTCGTCGCCGGCGAAGAGACCCTCAACAAGATCGCCAACATTCGCTGCGTCGGCATGGAAGGATCCACCCCCACCGAGCGCGTCGAGATCACCAGCGTCGAGATCGTCGAAGCCAAGTAAGGCTTCGGCCTTTACAGCCCCTCCCCCCAACCATAAAAAAGACTCCCCCATGAAAACCCTACGTTACCTCGCGGTCCTTCCCCTGATGGCCGCCGCCTCCCAGGCCCTCACCCTCGACCTCCAGCTCGGCTACGGTAAGCCGAACGCCCCCCTCTCCGGCGGCGCGGACGCTGACAACACCTCGGTCGTCGGTATCGGCATCGGCACCTACCTCACCGAGAACTCCCACCTCGGCCTCAACATCAGCACCCGTGACATCGTCACCCCTGATCCCGTCGACGCCGCCGCTCGCACCGCTATCGTCGAGTACACCTACGAACTCAACAGCACCGGTGGCATCAAGCCCTTCATCGGCGCCGGCATCGGCTACGGCTGGATGAAGAACACCGTCAACAAGTCCGCCCTCGCCTCCGACGTGTTCGCCGGCCTGCGCTTCGAGATCAACGAAAACGTCGACTTCACGCTGACCGCCCGCCTGCACCAGCTCTACAACGTCGACTTCGCGAACGTCGTCGGCGAAGAGAACCGCCAGGTGAACAGCTTCGAAGGCGTCGCCGGTCTGCGCTTCAAGTTCTAAGCAGCCTGCGTCGGTCCAAACAAAAGCCGCCCGATCGGGCGGCTTTTTTGTGCCTAGACGGGAACGGACCTCAGGGCTGCAGCAAGCCTTGGTCCTTCATCCACTCGCCAAGCAGGTCGGTCCAGCGGCGGGCGGCGAGGCAGCGCTCGGAAGCGCCCCAGCCGTGGCCGCCCTTGGCCCAGACGTGGACTTCGGCGGAGCCGCCCATCGACTTAAGGAGCTTCGCGAACGCCATCGAGCCTTCGGCCGGATAGGAATCGTCGGCGCTGTGGGCGAAGAACGCCGGCACGGGCTTCACGCCCTTGGGCGGGACGACGCCGTCCGGGCCCTCGCGGAGCACGCTGTCCGGCTTGTCCTTCTCGAAGAGATACGCCGGGTAGACCATCACCGCGAAATCGGGGCGCGGCGCGTCCGGAGCGGCCGGCGCGTAGGCGACGCGGGCGGCGAGATTACCGCCGGCGGAGAAACCAAGGATGCCGATCTTCTTCGGGTCGGCGTTCCACTCGGCGGCGCGGGCGCGCACGATCCGCAAGGTCTCGCGGGCGTCGAGTACGGGGACGATCCAAGGCTTGTTCGGGTCGCGGCGCGGGACGCGATACTTCAGGACCACCGCGGCGCTGCCGAAAGCGTTGAGACGCTTGGCGACCTCGCTGCCTTCATGCGTCTCGGCCAGGATACCATAGCCGCCGCCGGGGCAGACGATGACGAGGGGCGCGCCGGGCTTCGCCGCCGGGTAAACGACGAACTCCGGGATGAAGACGTCGGCGCGGTGCGTCTGCTTGTTGATCGTGCCGCGCGGGTCTTGGCCCGGCTTGAGCGTGAGGGTCTCGGCCGGCGGGGCGCCTTCCCAGACCGCGATGGGCGGCAGGGGGGCGGCCGTGCAACCGGCGAGCGTCAGGAGCAGGGGCGTCAGGAGCAGGGTTTTCATGGGGAAATCATTCATGGCGGAGGGCCTCGATCGGGTCGAGCTTGGCGGCGCGCAAGGCGGGATAGACGCCGGCGACGAGGCCGATGACCACCGAGAAGGCCAGGCCTTCCGCCATGATCACCCAGTCGAGGGTCGCGACCGCGCCGGTCGGCAGAGCCTGCATGAGGATGAAGTTCATCAGCGACACGATGCCGACCGAGACGAGCAGGCCGATGAGGCCGCCGACGACCGAGACCACCGCGGCCTCGGCGAGGACCTGCAGGAAAAGATCCGAACCGCGGGCGCCGACCGCCTTGCGGACGCCGATCTCGCGGATGCGTTCGTTGATGGAAGCCAGCATCACGTTCATGATCCCGATGCCTCCGACGAAGAGCGAGATGCCGGCCACGCCGCCGAGCGAGAGCTTGAAGGCCGCCTCGGTCTTGCGGAAATCCTCGAGCGTCTGCTCGTTGGTCGAGATGGAGAAGTCGCGCAGGCCCTTGTGGGCGGCGAGCATCGTGCGCTCGGCCTGCTCGACCGCGTCGCGCAGCTGCTCGGGGTCCGCGATGCGGAGGCCGAGGCCGCTGAGCCGGTCGTTGCCGTTGTACTTGGTGAGCGCGGTGGTCACCGGGATGAACGCCCCGCTGTTCCGATAGCGCCAGGCGCCGCCGGAGCTGCGGGAGTTCGCGGACCGGATCTGCATGCCCGTGCCCTCGATGTTGTTGAGCACGCCGATGACGGTGAAGCGCCGGCCGCGGACCTTGACCACCTGGCCGACGGGATCGACGTTCGGCGCGAAGAGTTCGGGGACGACGGCCGAGCCGAGCACGATGACGTCGGTCATGTTGTGCACGTCGAGGTCGCTCACGAAGCGTCCCTGGTCCGGCTCGACCCAGCGCTTGGCCACCGGCAGATAGTCGGCGGTCACGCCGGTCACGTAAGTGTTGGTCTCGCGGTCCTCGTAGACGATCTTCTCGTAGCCCACGCGGGCTTCGGGCGAGATATTCCGCACGAGCGGCACAGTGCGGCGGATGCGATCGACGTCGCGCATAGTGAGCCCCTCGGAGAGTTCGGCGAGATGCTCCTGCTCCTTCGGCAGAAGCTCCCGCAGGACCGTGATCTTCTCGATGCCGCCCATGGCGTCGACGAACTGGCGGAAATTACCGACCATCCCCTGGACGACGGTGACCATCGCGACCAGCGAGGCGACGCCGAGGATGATGCCCGACATGGAGAGCAAGGAACGGACCTTGTTGGCCTGGAGCTCGCGGAGGCCGTTGATGACGGCCGGACGGACGCGGTCGAAGAGACTCATCGGACGCGGTCCTCCTGGACGAGGCCGGCGCGCATCGAGATGACGCGGTGGGCCCTCTCGGCGACGGATAGGTCGTGCGTGACGAGCACGACGGTGATGCCCTCCTTGATCAGGGAGCCGAGCAGTTCGAGCACGCGGTCGACGTTCTTGACGTCGAGATTGCCGGTCGGTTCGTCGGCGAAGATGATCGAGGGCGTGCCGACGATCGCGCGGGCCACCGCGACGCGCTGGCGTTCGCCGCCAGAGAGCTGGGTGGGACGGTGGTCGAGGCGGTGGGACATGCCGACGCGTTCAAGGGCGACGCGCGCGGCGGCGAGGTTCGCCTCCGGATCGGAGTTGTCGCGGTAGAGCAGCGGCAAAGCGACGTTCTCCACGACGGTGAGGCGAGGCAACAGGTTGAAGGCCTGGAAGACGAACCCGACGCGATGGGAACGATACCACGCGCGGCGATCAGGGTCGAGGCGGGCGACTTCTTCGCCGTCGAAGACGATGCTGCCCTCGCTCGGCGTATCCATGAAACCAAGGATATGCATGAGCGTCGACTTGCCGGAGCCGGAAGGACCGAGGATGGCGACGAACTCGCCCTTCTGGAAATCCAGGTCCACGCCGTCGAGGGCGTGGACGTTCTCATCGCCCATGCGGTAGGTCTTGCGGAGGCCGCGGATGGCGATGAGCGGAGGCATCTCAGCGGGTCAGGGCGGGCCGGATCAGGCTGACCACCTCGCCGAGCGCGACGCCTTCCTTGACCTGCGTCCAGCTCGCGTCACTCAGGCCGAGCGTCACCTTGCGGGACTCCCACTCGCCGTCGGCGGCGCGGACGTAGACGAGGCGGTCGGCGCCGTCGATGAACACGGCCGAGACGGGGACGGCGATGCAGCCCTTCACGCTATCCACCGTGACGGTGACGTTGCCGCTGATGCCCGGGCGGACGCCGTCGCCCGAGGTGAACGAGACCTGCGTCGGGAAGACGCGCAGGTCAGGGACCTTGAGGTCGGCGGTGCCGAACGGCGTCATGAAGGTGATCTTGCCCGGCTTGCGCAGGCCCGGGATGGAGTCGAAGGTCACCACGGCGTCCTTGCCGAGGTCGACGCGGGTAGCCGCGAACTCGTTCAGGTTGACGTCGACGCGCAGGACCGAGGTGTCGGACACGGTCATCAGCGGGGTGCCGTTGTTGATGGACTGGGCGCCGATGACGATCTGGCCGACGAGCACGGTGCAATCGGAGACCTGTCCGTCGTGCGGGGCGCGGATGATCGTGCGGCGCACCATCTCGACGGCGGTGTCGAGCTTGGCCTGGGCGATGTCACGCTGGAGCTTGGCGACCTCGTAGGCGGTGCGGTGATCGAGCACCTCGCGCTCGGAGACGAAATTCTTCTTCACGAGCACCTCGACGCGACGAAGGTCGCGCTCAAGCCGCTCCAACGTGAAGGTCTGCAGTTGGACGGTCCGGCGAGCCTGCTCCTCGTCGGCGTTGGCGAGGACCGGGTCGAGTTCGACCAGGATCTGGTCCTTCTTCACCATGTCGCCGGTCTGGACATGGAGCTTGAGGATGGGGCCGCTGACCTGGGCGCGGATGGAGCTGAAGATGACCGCGCGGACGAAGCCTGCGGCTTCCACCGTCTCGCGGATGTCGCGCTTCTCGGCGCGGGACTCGGAGGAAGACGCGCCGGCGCGGGCCGGCTTCTTGGCGGGCCAGAAGGCGAACGCGAGGCCGCCGACGACCACGGCGAGGAGGAGAGGCTTGAGGAACTTCATGGGGTGGTGGTCAGAGGGGGCAGCGGATCCGCCGGGCCGAGGCCGGCGCCGACCTTCTGCTCGACGGCGTCCATGGTGAAACCATGGCGCGTCAGGATGGAGCCGTCGAGACGGGCGACCTTCGCGGAGGCCGCGCGCGCGTCGAGGTGAGACTGGACCCAGGCGAGCTGGGCCGCGTCGAGCGAGGCCTGCGCCTGGAGCACGCGGGGGAGATCCGACTGGCCGGCGGCGAAGCGGGCGCGTTCACCTTCGTAAGACTGCCGCTGGAGTTCGAGCGCCGAGGTGGCGGCCTCGACGCGCGCGCGGGCGGCCTCGAGTTCGCGCCACGTGGCGCGGGCGGAGAAGACCAGGGACTGGCGGACGTCGGCGAGACGCAGTTCGGCCTGACGACGGGAACGAGATGCCGCGCGGAGATTCGCCTCGGCCTCGCGGAAGCCGAGCGGGAAGGAGAACCGGAGCTCCGCGAAGTTCGTCCAGCCGGCCTGGCGACGATAGTTGTCGAGGCCGCCCGAGACACCGGCGCCCATGCCGCCTTCGCCGTAACGACCGGAGCCGACGGAAAGATTCAGGCTCGGCTGGTCGTTCTGCTCGGCCTGCGCCACGAGGGCGTC
>CAXNHL010000051.1:0-8198 GCA_964202105.1 Opitutales bacterium
GAGTTTATATCCTCTGTATCGGGTAGGGTTGAGTGGCCTCGCTCAACCGCGGCTGACCGAGCCGGTCAGCCCACCCTCAAGGCAATCACTCCCCCGATACTCGATACTCCATACTCGACACTCTACGCCGCTCTTGTCCTCTTATCCTCTGCTCCGCTATCCTCTCTCCCATGTCCGATCTTCTCACTTCCGCCGGCACGGTCCGCGTGCTGACCCGCGAAGAATCCTTCGCCGACCTCGCCGCCCGGATCAATGCCCTCGCTGCGCGCGGTCCGGCTTCCGTCGGCCTTAGTGGCGGTTCCACGCCCAAGGCTTTCTACGCCTGGGTGGTCCGCACGGGCGCCCTTACGGCCGAAGCCCTCGCCCGGATCGACTGGCACGTGAGCGATGAACGCTGCGTACCGCTCTCGTCCGATGACTCCAACTTCGGTCAAGCCGCCCGCGGCATGCTCGATGCGCTCGGCGTACCCGCCGCCCGTCGTTTCGCTTGGCCGGTCGAACTACCTCCGGTCGAAGCCGCGGCCGCCTACGAGGCCGCGTGTGCCGCCCGCTCGCCCGCCAAGGCCTTCGATCTCTGCGTCCTCGGTCTCGGCGACGACAGCCATATCGCTTCGCTCTGGCCGCAGTGCCCGCTCATCGGCCGCGCGTCCGGCCCCCGCTTCGTGGCCACGGAATGGCCCGGTCGCGGCTGGCGCCTGACCATCACCGAAGCCGGCCTCGCGCAGTGCGCGGCGATCGTCGTGCTTGTCGGCGGCGCCGCCAAGGCGTCCGCCTTACGCGAGATCACCTGCGGAGACTTCGAGCCCTCCCTGCACCCCGGCCAGACGCTGCGCGCTTTCGCGCCGCGCGTCACTTGGCTGGCGGATCGGGAAGCGGCGGCTCAGCTTTGACCGGCGCCGGCTCCAAGGGGGCGAGATTACGCTCCGGGTCGAAATCGGTCACCAGCGCCCGCCGCAACGGGCTCCGGGGGCTATCTTCCTGCAGTACGAACAGGAAGCGACGCTTCGCACCCAGGATGAGGGTCGTCGAGCTATCCGCCTTCCATCCGTCCTTGGTCTTCAATTCCAGGCGGTGGTTGACGATCCTTCGCGCCGGGAAGGCCGTCGGCAGGCGCTTCGCCTCGTTCGGTGACAACTCCACGGCCTCGCCGTCGATGGAGCAACGCATCCGTCGCGAGGTCAGGTTCACGAACAGCATTCCGCCCACGGGCAGGCTGGTCTGATCGAAGGGCAGCAGCTTGGTGCGCACCTTGCCGTCGGCGACCTGGCTGAGCAGGAGGAGGTGACGGCCGCTCGCCGGCAGCTCGATTTCACCGAGATCACGCGGCGGCTGGCCCGCTTCCGTCGGCTCGCCGAAGAGCCGCGCCTTCCGGACGTCGGGTAGCGCCGTCGCCGGCATCACGTGATCGAGGAAGGCTTCCAGCTGGACCGACGGAACGTCGGACGCGAAGCGTAGTCCGATGAACTCCGGCGCTTCGCTGACCTTGCTGACATGCAGTTCCGCGGCGGCCTGGCCCGGCAGGACGCCGAAGGGCAGCAGGCCGGCGAAGAACCAGGCGCGCATGACGCTCAGAGCGGCGCCTCCGGCTGGGGCGGCGGCGTGCCTTTCTTGCCTTTCGGCTGAGGGGCGGCCTTGCCTTTGGGACCCGGGGCCGGCGGCTCGACCACCTGCGGCTTGTTGCCGAGATTGTCGATGATGAGCTCGGTGTGGTATTTGCCGTCTTCTTCCGCACCGGGGATCTCGATCGCGAAGAGCAGGATGCGGGCCGTCGGCTTGAAGATCATGGTGGTCGAACGCAGCAGCTTCTGTTCGCCGTTCGTCTCGGCCGCCGCCATCTTGAAGGTGGAGATCGAGAGGCGGCTGAACACCTTCGGGAACCGGGCCATGGCGCGGCTGTTCGCGACCACGGTCGTGCCGTCGATGGCCATCGCGATCTTCGCCGAGGTGAAATTGACCAGCTGGACGCTCCCGTAGGGGAAGCCTTCGGGGCTGAAGTCGAAGACGCGGGTCTGGGCGATGCCGCGTTGTTCGTCCGGGAAGAGCAGGACCGCGAGGTCGGTGTCGTTCGGGCCGACCGGGATCGAGCAGTAAGGGATCCACGCCGTGATCGGCTTGCCCGCCTTGTCGACTTCGGCCGTGACGGTCTTCTTCAGGATCACGGCGTTCGGTTCGCCGCGGTATTCGATCACCTGGCTCAAGGCCATGATGTCCGGCGCGAACGGCGTGCGGTCCATGTCTTTCTGCAGCGCCAGCTCCGGCGGGTTCTCCGGCGCGCTCCACCAGGCGAGGCGGAGCTTGCAGGTCCGGAGCTCTTTGCCGGGCTGCTGGGCTTGGACGGGTCCAAGCAGGAGGAAGCCGCCGCAGAGGACGGCGGTGAGGATTCGGGGGAAGGACATGTCAGATTTCGTTCGCGGCGAGCCAGCGCAGGCCGGTCGCGCGGAAGCGACGGCCAAGGATGCGGTTCAGGCGCTGTTCCTGGGCGAGGGCGAGGCGGTCGGCGGCGGTGGAGCCGGGCGGATTGGGCGGCGGGGCGACCTCGTAGGTCTCCACGAGCGCCTGACGGTCGTAGGCCTTGTTGGCATCGCTGTTGACGCGATAGGCCAGGCGGCGGCGGTTCGGTTCGACGTATTCCGGGTAACGCTGTCCCACGCCCATGGCCATGTATTCGGTGGAGCGTTGCACGACCACTTCGACCCAGGCCTTGCCGATGACGTTGCCGGCGTCGTCCTGGGCTTCGCCGTAGGCGCGCACCACGAAGGTGTCGGAACGGGCGGTGAGGTTCGGTCCGACGGAGTTCAGTACGTCCATCTGCGTGACGATGCCGGGAGCACCGAGGCCGGCGGTGACGCTGGCCGGGCTGTTGGTGCGGCTCATCGCGCGGATCGAGGGGAAGCGCTGATTGGAGTCGATCCGCGGGTAGGCGTTGTTCTCGCGCCACCAGCCGCCGGTGGTGGTGTTGTTTGAGAAGATCACGTTCGGATCCGTCGGCGGCGAGCTGTTGGCGGCGGGCGCGGTGAAGATGCCGCCGGCCGCGGTGATCGCGGTGTTATTGATCGAGCTCTTGTCGATGGCAGCCTGCAGCGCGCCCTTGAGGCCGAAGATGTCGTTATTGACTAGTCGGCGGTTGATGAAGTCGCCCAGCGACATGAACGGGCCGCGGATGCGGACTTCTTCGACGACGCGGCCGGCGAGTTCGTCGACCTGCGCGTCGGAGAGTTCGCGATACTGCGTCCACGGATCGCTGCCGGAATTATCGGCCGGCCCGAAGGCGCGCGCGAACTTGGTCAGGGCCGTCACCGTCGGCGCGGCCGGGGTGGCGGCGTCAGGCAGGGTCTGTCCCCGCAGTCCGCCGAGCACGGCGCGCCAGGCGGCTCGCGAGGTGGAGTTCACGTTGAAGCCGCCGTCGTAGAGCGAGGTGCGGGCGAGGTATTTCGGATGCGGGAACTCGGTCTCGGGTAGGCGCAGGGTGGTCTGATACTGCGCGTTGAGCGTGAACGAGGGCTTGCCGTCCGCGAGGTAGGTCACGCGCTTGTTGGCGAGCGGCTTTCCGCCGCCGTTAAGCGCGGTCTTGAGACTCGCGAAGCTCGTCGCATTGACGACGCCGGCCGCGGTGAGCGCGGTGGCCTGCTGGGTCCGGACCGTCGCGTCGATCGGCAGGTCGGCGCCGGAGCTCGGCCAGTCGCGGGACGTACCGTCCACCTGCGAGTAGGAGTTGGCCTGCAGGTTGAGACCGCTGAAGTAATAGGTGTCCCAGAGCGCGTAGTTGGCCGCGAAGGCGTGGTCCGTCCGGACGTTGGCTCGGTTGCGCACCGGGCGGGTGCCCATGTGCTTCGCCACGTAGCCGAGTTCGGGCACGGGTCCCTTGACGTCGGCGGCGAGGGCGGACTCGCTCGGGAACAGGTCGCGCGGGCCAGGCCATTCGACGATGCGGGTGAGGTCGCCGATACCCGGGTGAGCGAAGGACGAGCCCACCGTCAGGTCGGCGTCGGTGTTGACTTCGGCGTAGGCGGCCGTGCCGAGCTGCGAGAGCGAGAGCAGCGGACGTCGCGGAATCGGGTAGAGGATGATGGTGCTCTTGCCGGTGGTGTCGTTGTTGACGCTCGGCCCCCAGAACGCTCCGCGTTTGTCGGCCGTGGTCGGGAACTCGGTGTCGATGAGCGAGCCGCGGAGCACGCGCTGGGTCTCGACCCAGCCGATCGGCGTGTGGGCCTTGCCGTCGTAGCCGAAGAGCTGCGCCTGCTGGGCGCGGTCGCTGAGGAAGTAGGGCGTCAGCGGGGCGTTGCGCATCTCGGTCGGCGTCTGCAGGCGGTCATAGCCCGCGCCGGGATTGGTCGTCTTCATGCCGAAGCCGGCGGAGAGGTAATTGGACGGATACCACTTCAGCGTGTCGCGGGTCATTTCCGCGGAGCGACGGACGAAATCGACCATGAAGACCGGCAGCTTCGGCTCGTTCGGCGTCATGATGACTTCCTGCGAGTTGTGCAGCGTGTCGGCCTTGGCGTTGGTCGTCTCCAGGCCTTTGCCATTACCGAGGTTGAATTCGGGGTCGGTCGGCACGCCCAG
Organism: Opitutales bacterium; assembly: GCA_964202105.1. Taxonomy (GTDB): domain Bacteria; phylum Verrucomicrobiota; class Verrucomicrobiia; order Opitutales; family UBA953; genus UBA953. The sequence goes on from CAXNHL010000051.1 coordinate 4,564, forward strand.
TCCGACGGAACTTCCTTTGATGTAGTAGTTCGGAGTGGGCGGATTGGAGCCCAGCGGCCGAGTCCATTCGCGGTCCGGTTGGGTGTAATACCCCTCGTCGTTGTTCGGATTGCTATACATCGGCCATCCGGAGGTCATCGCCTGGAAGTTGAGCAGCAGGCTTTCGTCGACGGTGTTGAAGCCGTTGATGGTCTGGGAGCCTTCGGCGAATTTTTTAATTAGGCGGTCGTTATTGACCGGGTCGACGATGTAGGTGCTCTCGTCTTCGTCGGGGGAGCCGAACCAGCGGCGATGGGTGTTCAGCGTGTTGCCGCCATCGATGCTCTTCTTGCCGATGAGGTAGAAGTTCCAGGACTGGTTGCCCTGCACGGCCACGCGCCCGTTGCGGCGGGTCGGCGCCACGTAGGTGCCCGGGAAGTGGATGGGCGCGCGGCGATAGACGAGGTCGTCATCGAAGGTGCCCCAGAGTAAGTCGGCCCCTTTGTCGGCCAGGATGATCTCGCCTTCGGCGCCGACGACGTAGCCGTTGTAATTGATCCACCCTTGGTTGCGGACGAGGATCTGGATGGAGCGCCCGTTGAGGACTCTCTCGAGCGACTGGAGCGAGCCATCCCACTGGTCGATGATCGCATTCGTGATGGGGTCTCGCTTGACCATGGCGTCGTGTACGCGGCGTTGGTTTCGGGCGTTGCCCCAGAGGTCGTTGAGGCGGCGGGCGTACTCGATGTCATTAATGCCGCCGTTGGACCACGTGATCGGGGGGAGGGGGCCGGCACCGTCGGGATCGTAATCGGCGAAGGCCTTGCAAAGGTCGAAGTCCATCGTCCAGAGCACGCGTTCGGCGTTCTGATTACGGGCGCCGGAGCCCAAGCGCGCGCGGACGTTGTGGAACGGCGTCATCTGGTAGAACGCCCGGCTCGAGAGGTCGAAGCCGATGTCTCCGGGGATGGAGACATTGGTGTTCGTGTTATTTATGAGGTCGCCGGGCAGGGGCGAGGTGCCGATGACGCGGACCTGCCCCGGCTCGAGCCGGATGACCTGGCCGCCGCCGCCAGTCGTGCCGTTGGAGCCGGCGACGATGCGGAAGGACATCGAGCGGTTGTCGCCTTCGCCGCCGCCGATGACGACGTCGCCAATGTCGACGGTCTGGTTCGTGCTGCGGTTGGCGGGCGGCGGGAACGGCGGGGTGTCGCCGGGCCGCTGGGCGTATTGCCACTCGGTGGAGTCGATCGTGAGTCCCGTGGCGCGGAAGATGAAGCGGAAGGGGGAACTCATGCCGCTGGTGACCATGGCGAGGCCTTCGAACTCGAGCGGGACGTCGTAGGGATTATGGACGACGATGATGGGATCGACGGTCATGCCGAGCTTGTCGCTTTGGCGGACGCCGGAATAGATCGTCGAGAAACGCAGGATGGTGGGCGCGAGGACCGGGCTCGTTGGCCAGGTGCGCGTCGTCGTGACCTGCTGAGGGATGCCGCCGCTGTCGTAATCAGAATCGGAAAGGTTGGTCGGAGCGCTGAGTCCGGCGGCCACGCGGTGGCGTCCTTGGATGGGGAGTCCTTCCGGGGTGCTGCCACCGCCGACGAGCGCCGCGTCGAACGGGATGCGGAAGCGTCGCTCAGCCTGAAACGTCGGTCCGACCGCGCCGTCGGCGAGGTTATTACGATGGAAGTAATTTCGGGCGGCGCCGCCGCTGCCCAAGAAGTTATCGAGGATGGGGTTGACCGGGGCGACGTTGAGGTCGCCCTGGGCCGGGCCGGCGCGACGCGTCGGCAGGCCGCGGTTGCCGGTGGCGAAGGTCAGCGGTTCGACTCCGCGGACGATGAAGGTATTGTCGTCGCCAGGCGCCCCTTGGCCGCGGAGGGCGCCGGAGGTCGAGGCGGCGGCTTCGATCTCCCGCTTATACATGCGGTAGAAGTTACGGTAGAGATCCCAGGTCGGTCCGCGGACGATGCGGCCGGTCCAGTTGTCGGGGTGCGTGGTCGGATCGCCGGCGCCGCTGAGCAACCGGATGTCAGAAAAAGGCAGCGCGTCGTTCTTCAGCAGCGAACGTTCGTTGGAGGCGGCGGTCAGGCTGACCAGGTTGGCCGCGAGGCGATCGGCGTTGAAGAAATTGGACGCCAACGGGACTTCGTAGGCGAAGCCGAGGCGTTCCGGAGTCTCGCCGCCGTTGCGGTTCTTGATGAGGTCGATCGTCGTGCCGATCGAGGAGATCGTGCGGAGGTAGCGGGGGGCCCACTCGGCGGAGCGCGGCGAGGCCCGCAGCAATTCCGAGGCCGAACCCAGTTTGTCGACGAGGTTCGGGCGATTGTAGTCGAGGTCCGTGGCCATGCTCGGATTGAACGTGGCGTTGGGCGAGCCGTGGAAGAGCGACGGGCGGCGGTCGGCGACCGTCGGAGTCGCGGTGGTGTCCTTCTGGCCGGGATACATCTCCAGCGTGCGGAAGACCGAGTAGGGCAGTTCGAAGGCGGTCGAGAGGTCGGTCTTCACGCCGCCGTTGAGCGTGTCGGCGAGGACGGAGAAGGACAGCGGGGTGATCTCGTGCCAGAGCAGGCGGGTGGCCGTGGCCATCGTGTCGCCGGCGGCGAAGCCACCGCCTTGGCGGGCGGCCCAGGCGTTGAGGTCACCGCGGGTGCGGGCCTGCGGGAGTTGGAGGAGGTTCCAGTTGCCGGCGTTCAGGATGTCGTTGGTGCGCCAGGCTTGGTAGTTCGCGCTGAAGCTTCCCGGCAGCAGGGCGGCTGCGGTGGCGTTGAGGGAAGGCGTGACGGACTCGATGGCGCTGCGCTGCGCGGCGGAACCAGCGAAGCCTTTGTCCCAATCGGTCACGGTGGCGGGGGGGAAGGGCGCGTTGGCGTCTGGCAGGTTGACCTTCGCCTTGATGCCTTCGTCACCGATCCAGTAAGCGTAGCGGCCGCGGGCGCCGAGCGCGCCGCTGGCCATCGTCGGGCCAGGCATCGGCATCGACGGGAGGTCGATCGCGCCATAAAATTCCTGGAAGAAGGGCGTCGTCGCCGTGGCGGGCCACTGCACGCTGCCGGCCACCTGGCCGCCGGTGCCGACGGGAGAGCCGCCGACCAGACGCACGTAGTTCGCCGTGGTGATCGGGTTCTGCGCAGGCAGCGCACCTGTTCCATTGAGCAGGTTGATGAGGGTCTGGCCTTCGCTGCCGGCGCCGCCGGCGACCTTGCCGGTCGAGGCGTCGAAGTGGGTGCGGTTGGCGAGGTAGAAGGTGAGCGAGTTCGCGTCGGCGAGCTCCTGGTCGCCGCTGGCGACGGCGAGCGGCGAGGTCAGCCAGCCGAGGAAGAGGCGCGTGTCATGCGGGTCCGCGACGTTCCAGTCGCGCGGCTTCGAGGAATCGACGCCGCCGGTGGCCCAGATGCCGGTCCAATAACGCCGCTGGTGATGGACGAACTGCGTCGGTTTGTTCGGATTAGCCGACGCGCTGGTCGGGACGCTTGACGGCGGCGGGTTCACTACGTCCGGCGCGAACATGTCCGCGCGCATGGTCACGCGCTGGTCGGGGCCGGCCATCACTTGCAGCTGCGCGATCGCGATGCGGGCCGACGCGAGGGCGTTGAAGCGCGCCCGGAGGAAGCCGGCGTTGCTCTGCGCGAGGCGGCTTTCCACCTGCAGGA
>CAXNHL010000052.1:0-8078 GCA_964202105.1 Opitutales bacterium
CCGGACTCGAACCGGTAAGCCTTTCGGCGGCAGATTTTAAGTCTGATGTGTATACCGTTCCACCACTTGGGCCGACGCCTCCAAGGTGCGGACGCGCCTCGGATTGGCAACCCGGGAAAGCGGACGGCGTTCGCCTTCGCCTTGCCCTCCGGACCAAACCCGGCTTCCTTCCGCGCATGGATCGCTTAGCCCAGACGTTCGCCCGCTGCAAAGCCGAAGGCCGCCCGGCCTTCGTGAGCTATGTCTGCGCCGGCGACCCCGATGTCGAGACGTCCAAGGCCGTGCTCCTCTCCCTGGCGCAGAACGGCGCCGACGTGCTCGAAGTGGGCGTCCCCTTCTCCGATCCGCTCGCCGACGGTCTGACCAACCAGCTCGCGGCCCAGCGCGCCCTTGAAGGCGGCATGACCTACGACGGCCTGCTCGACGTGCTCCGGGCGGTGCGGGCCGGCACGGACAAGCCGATCGTGCTCTATTGCTATTATAACCTGCTGTTCTCGTTCGGCCTCGACGGCTACTGCGCCAAGGTCCGCGCAGCGGGCGCCGACGGCCTGCTCGTCCTCGACTGCCCGCCCGAAGAAGCCGACGAACTGATCGCGGCCTCGAAGAAGCACGGCCTCGCCAACATCTTCATCGTGGCCCCGACCACGCCGCCCGCACGCATCGGCCTCATCGCGAAGCACGCCTCCGGTTTCATCTACTACGTCTCGCGCGAAGGCGTGACCGGCGAGCGCTCCGAACTGGCCGCCAATCTTTCGGCCTCGGTCGCCGAGATCCGCAAGCACACCGCCCTGCCCATCTGCGTCGGCTTCGGTGTCTCCACCGCCGCCCACGTCCAGGCCATCGCCAAGGTCGCAGACGGCGTGGTCGTCGGCAGCGCCCTCGTGAACGTCGTCGCCGCCCATAAGGACAAGAAGGGCGAAGCTGCCGCCGCCATCGGCGCGAAGGTCCGGGAACTTCTCGCGAAATAATTCAAGGGGGAGGGGTAGGGATAGGGGTTGGGGTAGTTAATCAAAACAAGGGGCTCTCTGCCTTTTGTCCGCTCCTACCCCGACCCCTGCCCCCACCCCTACCCCTTCGCTATCCTCTAATCCCTTGACCAAGAGCCTTCCCTCCTCACTTTCCCCATGGTCCTAACCTCGTTAGGGCCACCGGAACCGCACCGCATGGCCCAACAAGACACCTGGACGAAAAAAGACCTGACCGGCATCGAAGAGCTTTCCCGCTCCGAGATCGAACTGCTCTTCCGCCAAGCCGACCAGTTCCTGCCCGCCCTCGCCCCGGGCAAGGGCCTCGACCTGATGAAGGGCCGCACGGTGGTGAACCTCTTCCTCGAGCCGAGCACCCGCACCCGCACGGCCTTCGAGATCTCGGCCAAGAAGCTCGGCGCCGAAGTGGTCTCGATCAACACGACGGCCTCCTCCCTGGTGAAGGGCGAGACCCTCCGCGACACGGCCGAGAACATCCGTGCGATGGGCGTCGACGCCATCGTGATGCGCCACTCCTCCGCCGGCTCGGCCCGCTACCTGGGCTCGGTCCTCGACATCTCGGTGGTCAACGCCGGCGACGGCGCCCACGAACACCCGACGCAGGCCCTGCTCGATGCCTTCACGCTCCGCCAGCGCTTCGGCAAGGTCGAAGGACTCAAAGTCACCATCCTCGGCGACATCCTCTTCAGCCGCGTCGCCCGCTCCAACATCCTCTGCCTCTCGAAGCTCGGCGCGCAGGTCACCCTCGCCGGCCCCGCGACGCTCGTCCCGGCCTCGCTGAAGGAAGCCTTCCCGCAGGTCCGCATCGTCCATGACCTGAAGGAAGCCCTGAAGGACTGCGACGCGGTCATGCTCCTGCGCATCCAGCACGAGCGCCAGACGACCACCCACTTCCCCTCGCTCGGCGAATACACCTCCCAGTTCGGCCTCAACGCCGAACGCGCCGCCTGGCTCAAGCCCGAGGCGATCGTGATGCACCCGGGCCCCATCAACCGCGGCGTCGAAGTCGAAAGCGAAGTCGCCGACGGCCCCCGCTCGGTCATCCTTGAACAAGTCCGGAACGGCGTCGCCGTCCGCATGGCCGTCCTTCACCTCTGCACCGGAGCCATCAGCCGATGAATCCCGCCGACAACTCCCCCCTCTGGATCCGCGGCGCCCGCGTGATCGATCCCTCTGCGAAGCGCGACGAAGCCAAGGGCGACGTCTTCGCCCTCGACGGCAAGTTCGTCGACCAACTCTCCGCCGCCGACCAGGCCAAGGCCCGCGTCATCGACGGCACGGGCCTCGTCGTCGCCCCGGGCTTCATCGACCTGAACTGCCGCCTGGGCGAACCGGGCCGCACGGCCCGCGAGACGATCCGCACGGGCACCCGCGCGGCCGCCGCCGGCGGTTTCACGACGGTGGTCACGATGCCCGACTCGCTCCCCGCGGCGGACAACGTCGGCACGATCCAACTCCTCCGCGAGATCTGCTCCCGCGACGCCGCCGTGCGCGTGCTCCCGACAGGCACCCTCACCAAAGGCCATGAAGGCAAGGCCCTCGCCCCGCTGGGCACGATGAAGAAAGCCGGCGTGGTCGCGGTCACCGACACGACCTCGGGCGTGCAGAACAATGAGATCATGCGCCGCGCGCTGGAATACGCCGCGATGTTCGACCTGGTGGTCCTCGACCATTGCCAGGACAGCAGCATGACCGACGGCGGCCAGATGCATGAAGGCGCCTGGTCCCTCCGCCTCGGCCTCCGCGGCCTGCCCCGCGCGGCCGAAGAGATCGTGGTCTCGAGCGACTGCCTGCTCGCCGAACTCACCAAGGCGCGCATCCACCTGCAGCACCTTTCCTCCGGCGGCTCCGCCGAGATCGTCCGCCGCGCCAAGGCGAAGCAGCTCTCGGTCACGGCCGAGGTCTCCGCCCTGCACCTGCTCCTCACCGACGCCGCGCTGGCCAATTACGCGACGAGCCTGAAGACGAATCCTCCTCTCCGCGAAGAGGCCGACCGCCTGGCGCTCATCGCCGCGCTCGTCGACGGCACGATCGACGCGGTCTGCTCCGACCACTCGCCCTGCACGGCCACCGAGAAAGACTGCGAGTTCGACCTGGCTCCGTTCGGCGCCGCGACCTTCGAGACGGCCTTCGCAGCCGCCCACACGGCGCTCGTCGCCGCCGGCCACGCCGACCTCTCCGTCCTCATCGCCCGCCTCACGCACGGTCCGGCCAAGGCCCTCGGTCTCGCCGCCGGCACGCTCAAGGCCGGCGCCCTCGCCGACCTGGTCATCCTCGACGCGAAGTCGGCTTGGACCCCCGCGAAGAGCGACCTCATCTCGAAGTCGGGTAACAACCCGCTCGTCGGTCGCGCCCTCACGGGTCGCGTCCGCGCCACGTTCGTCGGCGGTCGTCAGGTCTTCGGCGCCTAAGCCCGCATGGACGAGCTCACTCAGTCCCTCGAAGCCTTCGGGCCGTGGGACTGGGCGTGCATCGGCGCCAACCTCACGGCGGCCGCCCTCGGTCTTTTCGGGCTACGCTGCTGGCGCGGGATGCCCGGCGTCCTGCCGCCCTTACCGGTCTCCGCCTCGAACGCCGCCCTCGGCGTGGTGACCGGCGTGATGTCCTTCGGCTTGGTCTTCGGTCTCGTGCTCGGCGCTGCGGCCCAGGTGTTCTCCTCGCACTTCGGCCTCGCCCAAGCCCACGTGTTCACCGCGGCCTTCATCGGCCAGTCCGCCGCCGCCCTCACGATGATCGCGATGGGCGCGCTGGTGCCGGAGACGTTGCGCTGGGCTCCGGACGTCGCTTCCGAAGAACCCTCCGCGAGCCCGCTGCGCCGCGCGCTACGCTCTTTCAGCTTCTCGCGACTGCTCCTGGTGATGCTGATCCTCTTCGCCTTGGGCCTGGCCCTCGCGGCGATCTGGAAAGGCGTGCACGTCGGCTGGACGCAACTCTTCCAGCAAGGCCTGGTCGGCGAACCGCCGGCCGATGAACCCCAGGACATCGTGGACTCGGTGCTCAAGACGGACGCCGATAGCTGGCGCTTCGGAACCATCATCCTCGCGGTGTCGATCGGGGCGCCGGTCATGGAGGAACTCGCCTTCCGCGGCATGCTCTACCCAGGCCTGCGGCGAATTTTATCTGACTCAAATCAGTGGTGCCGCGGCATCCTTTGGTTAGCCATAGTTCTCCCTATAACAGCCTGGCTTTGTTCGGGATTAAACCTGGATGCATTCGTCATTCCAGACCTTGATCCGAAATCCCTGATGCCAGCAGACGGAAGCACTAGGGGAAAACGAGATGTCCTGATTTTGATTAACTTCATTATTAAGTCTACAGCTTTACTGCTTCTCTCCAGTCCGTTTGCCGTTGCGATGGCCAAGCTGGCCTCTGAACGCCACTCCCGCTGGATCGCCGTCTGTCTCACGGGTGCGATCTTCAGCGCGGCCCATCAGAGTCCTTCCGCCGCCCTGCCGCTCTTCGGTTTCGGCGCCTTCATGTGCCTGGTCCGCGACCGCTACGGCCTGCTGACCTGCATGGCCGCCCACGCCTGTTTCAACGGGTGGAACTTACTCTGGTTGAAACTGGCCCCGAACGCCTCCACCCTCTGAAGCCATGGGAGCCCTCACCACCCTCGCGGACCGTTCGGTCGCCAAGCTGACCGAGGAGGAGATCATCCGCCGCGTGGTGCAGTCGCTCGCCGAAGCCGCGCCGGCCTTTCCGGAAGGTCCCGGCGGCGATTGCGCTCACCTCCCGACGACGGGTGGACGCTCCATCCGCGCCAGCACGATCGATTCGGTGATCCTCGGCCGCCACTTCGACGCGGCCTGCGATGGCATCCGCGCCGGCGCCAAGCTGGTGAACCGTAACCTGAGCGATCTGGCCGCGGCCGGCGCCGTCCCCTCCGATGCCCTGCTCTCGCTGGTCATCGGACCAGACGTCGATGCGACGTGGCTGACGGACTTCGCGCATGGCGCCGGACGCGCCGCCGCCAAAGCCGGCCTCCGCATCGTCGGCGGCGACATCTGCCGCGGAGCCCACGGTTCTTTCCTCGGCACGCTCGCGGTCCAAGGCTTCGCCCACCGTATCCTGACGCGCAAGACCGCTGCTCCGGGCGACGTAGTCTTCGTGACCGGCCAGCTCGGTGGCTCGCTCTACGGCAAGCACCTTGATTTCACCCCGCGCCTCGCCGAAGGCGAGTGGCTCTGCGGGCACGGCGAAGTGACGGCCTGCACCGACCTATCCGACGGCCTCGCGAAAGACCTGCCCGGCCTGCTGGGTCCGAAGCTCGACGCGCGCGTCGACGTGGCCGCCCTGCCGGTCTCCGACGCCGCAAAGTCGCTCGCGAAGTCCGACGGCAAGCCGGTCCTCGAACACGCCCTGCAGGACGGTGAGGACTACGAGCTCTTGTTCGCGGTCAGCGCCGACCGCGCCGACCTGCTCGAAGCCTCCTTCCGCAAAGCCTTCCCGCTCACGCCGCTCACGCGCCTAGGCACGGTCGAAGCGGGCACGGGTCTCGCCCGCGATCTGGCGGACGGCGAACCGATCAAGGTCCGCGGCTTCGGTCACTTCGCCTGAGCCGCCGGTCCCCTTAAATGCGGAAGCGGCGGATGGCTACGAAGAGCGCGAAGATGAAAGCCGACGCCCCGAAAGTGACCGTCACGGTCTCGTAAGTGGCGAGCAGTTCGATCACCTGGTCCAGCAGTTTGACGGATTCCTTCGTGTCGCGCTCGGCCAGCACCAAGGCGGAGGTCGCGGCGGTCGCGGTGACCTCGACGTTCTTGTTGTCGGACTTCGTGCCTTGGTCGGTGAACAGCACGACGGAGGTCTCGGCCGACTTCATGGCCGTCTTATAAGCCTCGACGGAGGCCTGGACGCTCAGGGTCGTCGTACGGACACGCTCGGTCGTGCCCTTGAGCTCGTGGCTGAACCAGAGGCCGGCCAGCGAGACGAGGAGCGTCACGACGGCCATGCCGACGATGCCGATCTCGGCTTGGATGAGGTTGTTCTTGGCGGATCGACCGCGGCTACGCTGGGCGCACATGACGTTTTTTGTTTAAAGGTTGAGGGTGGCTTGGCCGTCGTCCGGCTTCTTGGCCTTGGGTTGCTTCTCCGCTGGCTTCTTGGCGCGCGGCTTCTTGGCGGGAGCCTTCTTGGCCGGCGTCTGCTTGGCGGCGGGCTTCTTCGCGCCCTTCTTGGGTACGGCCTTGGCCGGGGCGGCCTTCTTAGCGGCGCCAGATCGGCGACGACGCTTCGGCTTCTTCTTGCGCGAGAAGAGGTTCTTCCATGCGGGTGTCTTTTGCTTGTCCTTGTAACCCAGCTTCCGGCGGATGTTCGAGGTGATCCAGTCGACGAGTTCCGGGGCGACGGCGCCGCAGAGGCCTTGGACGATCGCCTTGTTGAGCGAGGACAGTTCCCACTGGAACATCACGAAGTAGGCGATGACCGCGAAGATCGCGGCGGCGAGCACGTGCCGGAGCGAACGCTGCCAGCTGGCGTCGGCGGCTTCGTCGACGAGGAGACGTCCGACCATCGCGGCGGCGCCGATGAGGGCGACAATCCAGCCGCCGGCCTTGAACGCCATCAGGGCGACCTGGAAATTATTGGCGACCGCCGCCACGCCCTTGACCGGGGCGGCCTGCGCCGCGGCTTCCGCGAGGACCAAGGCCAAGGTCATACGCGTCCCTCCCCGGCCCGGAGGCCGTTCCCCGCGGAACGGGGCGATGATGTGAGGAGACGACGCAAGGCGAAGGAGTACCCCGAAGGATACGGTTCGTAAAAAGGGGAGGTTCAGACTTGGGCCGTCCGCCTCCCCTCTCAACCCCTAATTATAAGGTTAATCTGACAAACCCGCCTTAAAGCGCCGCTTTTCGGGCCGGGCGACCTTCATCGACCTCGATGTAGTCGAACATCGTGTCCACGCCGGCATCGGCGGTCAGGCCGTTCTCCTTGAGGCGACGGACGAGCACTTCGTTGGCCTCGTCGCGCCAGCCGCGCTTGGTCATGAAGCCGTTCCAGATCTCGACGTCGTTCGTGGAAAGTTTACGACCCTTGGCTTCGGCCCAGGCGAGGACCTCGTCCTGCGTCGCCGTGGGATTCTGCAGCACCCAGACACGGAGGTCGTCATACTTGATGCCGAGATACTGGCAGCAACGGTCGTCGAAGGCCTTGCCGAGATTGTTCACGAAGTCGGCGTGTAGCTGACCGGCCGCGTGCAGGCGGATCTTCGAGACCAGGCGAGGAAGGTAGACGAAACCGCGAACGGCGTCGTAAGGGCTGAGGAGACCAGGAACGAGGGGCATGGGTGTGAAGATAGATGAAGATGAAAGAGGGATGATAAAGGATGGAAGATAAAAACCGAGTTAGGTCTTAGCGGATAGCGGTTGGCGGTTAGCGGATAGGAAAAACAAAGGACGACCGGAAGAAGGGCTATGGAGCCTACCACCCGGGGGAGTTTTCCGCCTTCTTTTCTCCCCCTGCATACTGGTGCTCCCAACCGCTTACCGCCAACCGCTTACCGCTTACGCCTAACATTTGCACCTTTTCACCTCTTCTTCTGGCCAACTGGCCCACCGATCAACCGATCAACTTCATGTCCTCCCGCCCTCGCTAGTGTTGCCCTCCTCCCCTCCCTGCCTTTCCTACCCCTACCCCGACCCCTGCCCCTTCAAAAATGAAACTCCTCCTCGCCCTCCTCCTCGCTGTCACCGGGTTCGCGGCCGACGTCGCCAAGCCGGCCTTCTCTTCGACCAAATACGACAAGGACATCGCGGCCTACGAATCCGCGGACAAGGTCACGCCTACGCCGCAGGGTGCGTTGCTCCTCTCGGGCGCCAGCACGCTGCGCCTGTGGAAGACGGCCGGTCGCGACTTCGCCCCTTACCCGCTCATCAACCGCGGATTCGGGGGCTCGAAGACCACGGAAGTCCTCGGTTACATGGATCGCATCGTGCTGCCCTACCACCCGCGCGTGGTCGTCTTCCATTGCGGCAGCAACGACATCAACGCCGGTGATACCGCCGAGGCCGTGATCGCCCGCGTGGCCGAATACCATCGTCGCCTCCGCGCGGAAAATCCGCACGCCCAGCTCGTGCTCCTCTCGACCACCCAGGC
>CAXNHL010000053.1:0-7866 GCA_964202105.1 Opitutales bacterium
GAAGAATAACGCCAAGGGGCCGAAAACCGCCCACACCCCGCGTTTGAGCCAACGACACATGAAATCGACAATTACGCCCATTTTTTCGTTAGCAAGGGGTCTGTCAGGGCGGGTTTGCCTAAATTTAAGCATCAATAGGTTGCCGAAAGTCCGTATTAGGTCATTTTGAGGATACGTCATCCACTGGCACGGATTCTGCCTACTTTTACTCATCATGAGTGCCACCGCCGCCCCTGCGAACGCCAAAGTCCTCGTCATCGATGACGATAAGGACCTGCGCTATTCCCTGCGTCGCGCGCTCGCGGGCCTCGGCCACACCGTGATCGAAGCAGACAGCGGCGAGACCGGCGTCGTCGCCGCCAAGCGCGACCAGCCTGACGTGATCCTCCTCGATAACCGCATGGGCGGGATGACCGGCATCGAGACCTTGCAGATGCTCCGCGGCGCGCAGCCGCAGGCGATGGTGATCCTCATGACGGCGTTCGGCACGACGCAGACCGCGATCGAGGCCATGAAGTTCGGCGCTTACGACTACGTGATGAAGCCGTTCGACCAGGCGAAGCTGATCGCGCTCGTCGACAAGGCCCTCTCCGCCCGTCGCGACCTCGCGTCGGCGACGCGCTCGACGCGCATGCTCGTGAATCCGGCCGACTACAAGGAAGGTATCGTCGGCAGTTCCGAACCGATGCAGGAAGTCCTGAAGTCCATCGGCCAGGTCGCCGCGAGCGACGCCACCGTGCTCATCACCGGCGAAAGCGGCACGGGCAAGGAACTCGTCGCCCGTTGCATCCACCAGCACTCCCTGCGCGCCAAGGGCCCGTTCCTCGCCGTCAACTGCGCCGCGATCCCCGAGAACCTCATCGAGTCTGAGCTCTTCGGCCACGAGAAGGGCGCCTTCACCGGCGCGACCAACCAGAAGCCCGGCAAGTTCGAGCTCTGCGACGGCGGCACGATCTTCCTCGACGAGATCGGCGACATGTCCCTGCCCACGCAGACCAAGGTCCTGCGCGCCATCCAGGAAGGCGAGATCCAGCGCGTCGGCGGCACGACGACCCTCAAGGTCAGCGTGCGCCTCGTCGCCGCGACCAACAAGGACCTCGAAGCCATGGTCGCCACGCGCCAGTTCCGCGAAGACCTCTACTACCGCCTCAACGTCTTCCGCATCCGCCTGCCCGCCCTGCGCCACCGCAAGGGCGACGTACCCCTGCTCGTCGACTACATGCTGCAGCGCCAGGCCGCGGCCAAGAAGCTCAAGCCGAAGCGCCTCTCCGACGAAGCCCTCGACGCCCTGCTCGCCTACGACTGGCCGGGCAACGTGCGCGAACTCGAGAACGTCGTGCAGCGCGCCAACGTGCTGGCCAAGGGCGAGACGATCCTGCCGAAGGATCTCCCGCAGGACGTCCTCAATCCCCGCAAGCCGGCCGCCTTGGTTCCGGCCGCCACCGCCGTCGCCGGCCCCGCCGCCGCGGCCAGCGCCCCGGCCGAAGCCTCCCTGGGCGTCAGCTCCGCCTACGACGCCATCTACAAGCATGGCCGCGCCGGCGACGGTAAGTCCATCCTGACGACCATCGAGATGGAGATGATCAAACGGGCGATGGAGGAGACCCGCGGCAACCAGCTGCGTTCCGCGATGATCCTCGGGATCAACCGTTCGACGCTGAAGAAGCGCCTGCTCGAGATGCGCGAGGCCGGCATCAAGGTGTTCACTTAATCTTTGCCACCCGCCGGGAAAAGGATTGGTTAGAGGCTCACCCCATGAGCACCTCCTCCCCCCTCCGTACCACGCTGCTGGCCACGGCCGCGCTCTTCCTGAGCTCGTACGCCGCCTTCGCTGGTGAAACGATCCAGATGTTCGACGGCAAGTCCCTCGCCGGCTGGAAGGCTTCCAAGAACTCCCCCGAAGGCACCTACAAGGTCGAGGACGGCGTCCTCCAGATTCGCGGCGGCCAGGGCCACCTCTTCTTCGTCGGCGCCGACGGTAAGGCCAGCTTCACGAACTTCGACTTCAAGGCGAAGGTGAAGACCTACCCGGGCGCCAACTCGGGCCTCTACTTCCACACGACCTACGAAGACAAGGGCTGGCCCTCCCAGGGTTACGAGTGCCAGGTCAACGGCAGCCACAAGGACAACAAGCGCACCGGCGGTCTCTACGCCGTCCGCGACGTCCTCAACACGCCCGCCGCGCCGGACAACGAGTGGTTCGACTACCGCATCCGCGTCGAAGGCAAGCGCATCCAGATCTGGATCAACGGCAAGCAGACCGTCGACTTCACCCAGCCCGAAGACTGGACCCCTCCGAAGGGCATGCCCGGCCGCAAGCTCGGCAATGGCACCTTCGCCATCCAGGCCCACGACCCGGGTTGCAAGGTCGACTACAAGGACCTCGTCGTCGAGCGCCTCTGAGCGGTCGAATCAGATCAACGAAAGGCGGACCGCACGGTCCGCCTTTTTTGTGCTTACGCGTCAGGCGAGCGCACGCGCGAGCTCGGCGATGAGCCGCATCCGCACCGGCTCGGCCAGGGCCGACAACCGCCGCTGCTCGGCTTCGTATTCGTTGCGGCCTTCGGCGGTCTCGATCGTGATGGGCTTCAGGCCGATCGCGGAGAAGTCGTAAGGGCTGGCGCGCATGTCGACCGACCGGGCGACGTGCGCGAGTTCGAACGCATCCGCGGCCAGCTCCGCCGAGACCCACGGCTGCGCCTTCATCGCCCACTTGAAGAGGTCCATCGTGACGTGCACGCAGCCGGGCTGCTCGTTCTCGACCCGCGCCTCCAGCGTAGGCGCGAGCTTGTTCAAAGGCCGGGCGCCCGGCGTGAAGAAACGGAAAGCATCGTAGTGCGTGCAGCGGACGGGCATCGCCCGCACGACCGCGTCGGTGCCTTCCGCGCCGAGCCGCAAGGGCCAGGCCGCGTGACGGCGCTCTTCGGCCTGACCGTAGACCATCGCCCATTCGTGAAGGCCGAAGCAGCCATGGAAGGCGGGGCGCGCCGCGACGGCCCGGCAGAGCCGCAAACTGAAATCGAGCCGTCCGGCCTGCGCCGCGTCAGGCAGCGCGACACGCACCATGCCGTCCGTCCCGCGGAGGAAGCGACGTCCGTCGACGAGTTCGTCGGCGTCGGCCAGCGCGACGCCGGCGCCGGGCGTCCAGCGGCGCAACGCGGCCAGGCGGAACGGATAATAGGTGAAGAGGAAATCCTCGACGGGATCGCGCACGCCCTTGCGGGCGCGCTCGCGGCGCGCGTCGACGAGCCGGTCCGCACGCGCCTCATGGGCGGCGCGACGAGCCCGCCACGCCTCGCCCTCGAGCACGACCTGACTGGCGGCGACGACGCTCAATCGAAGCGGCGGTGATGCGCGGCGACCTTGATGTATTTCTCGGCCCAGCCCGGCAGGGCCGCTTGTTCGTCGGCCGTGAGCGCGCGCACGACCTTGGCCGGCGAACCCATGACGAGCGAGCCGGGCGGGACCTGCGTGCCCTTGGTGACGAGCGCGTTCGCGCCCACGATGGAGCGCGCGCCGATGACCGCGCCGTCGAGGATGGTGGCGTGCATACCGATCAGGCACTCGTCGCCGATCACGCACGCGTGGATCATCGCCAGATGGCCGACCGTGACGCGCGCGCCGACCTTGGCCGGCAGGCCGTCGGCGACATGCACCACGGCGCCGTCCTGGATGTTGCTGCCTTCGCCCACCTCGATCGGGGCGATGTCACCGCGGAGCACCGCGCAGGGCCAGACGCTGGCCTTCGCGCGGACGGTCACGTTGCCGATGACGACCGCCTTGGAGTGGACGAAGGCCGTGGCATGGATGGTCGGACCCGCCGACAGGTTCCGGGTCAGCTCCTTAGAGAGGGCCGCATCGGCATCGATCGGCTCCTCAAACTGCCCGCCTTGGTAGAATGGGTTCATCCCTTGAGAATTAAGCAGCTCCCCCCGGCAGGAAAGGCCTAACCACCCCGGCTACCCCTCTTTAAACCCACTTTACGCCTAAAACCCCCTACCCGCCGTCATCTGCATCATTTTACCAGCCCTAGCCCCAGCCCAGCCCCAAGCCCGGATTTAACCCTGACCCTACCCCGAACCCTAATCACCCGACAATTCCCCTTGCCAACCCCCCTCCAGTCCGTTTGCTCCGACCTTCCGACAGCCATGAAGGCCACATTTATCACCTCCGGTCGCCAATTCACCGTCACTCAGGGCGACATCCTCATCGTTAACCAGTACCCTGGTAAGAACGAAGGCGACGTCCTCACGTTCGACCAGGTCCTCCTGGTCGGCGAAGGCGCCTCCGCCAAGATCGGCACCCCGACCGTCGCCGGCGCGAAGGTCACCGCCACGATCCTTGAGAACAAGCGCGGCGACAAGATCGACATCTTCAAGCACCGCCGCCGTAAGGGCTACTACCGCCGTCGCGGCCACCGCCAGGAACTGTCGGTGATCAAGGTCGAGTCCATCTCTGCTTAACCCTTAACGTCCTCCCACCATGGCAACAAAGAAAGGCGGCGGCACTTCCTCCAACGGCCGCGACTCCACCTCCAAGCGCCTCGGCGTGAAGCTTTACAGCGGCGAATTCGCCACCGCCGGCTCGATCATCATCCGCCAGCGCGGCACCCGCATGAACGCGGGCCGTAACGTCGGCATGGGCCGCGACCACACCCTCTTCGCCAAGGCCGATGGTCTGGTGAAGTGGGACGCCGAGCACCGCAAGGTTGAGATCGTTCCGACGGCCTCCACCGCCTGCGCGATCAAGTAAGCTGCTCGTCAGCCCTCCGAGAAGCCGACCATCTGGTCGGCTTCTTTGTTTTACGGACCACGCGACGACGCTCCCCTCCCCCGGGCGCATCCCGGGCTTGGCGGGGTCCGTCCGTCGCAGCCTAGCGGGCGCGACGACGCAGGAGCTCCAGCGTAGACTGGAAGATCGATCGCGTGGAATCGGCGTACACGGGGTCGTGCACGACGTAGTCGCAGACACGTTCGATCGCCTGAGGATGCGTCCCGCAGCCGCGCAGCTCGCACGCGAGCAGCTGGAGTTTCTCAAGCGACAGATGCATGACGTCGGCGTTGGTCTCTTCGCAGAAACCGTATTCCGGATCTTCTTCCGCCTCCCGACTAGGGGTGATGGTATGGGTGAGGTGCATTGGGGTGCGTCCTCAAGGGTATCCCTGGGCAGTACGCCGCAAGGCCGGCGAAGTTAAGAAACGCCGTCCGCGGCGTGACAGGCAGGTGACGACTTCAGGCGTCGACGCCAGCCTGGGCGGAGCGCCGGAACTTCCAGCCCATGACCAACGACACGAGGATGAGGCCGGTCGCCAAGGCGATCCAGATACCTGACGCGCCCATGCCCCACCGCCCGACGGGCAGGCCGAACAGCCGGAAGCCGGCCGGGAAAGCCAAGGCGAGGGCCAGCGGCAGACAGAAGAGCCAATAGACGATGAAGACGCTCCACGAAGCCCAGGCGGCCCGGTTGACGGAGCGGAGCAGATAGGCCGCCACGACCTGCACGCCGTCGAAGGGCGCCCAGATGGCCGCGAAGATGAGCAGGCTCGAGGCGAGCGCGGCGGTCTCCGTCCCGGCCACGCCATAGGTCTCCATCAGCAACGGCCGCAGGAGGATCATGGCGAGGCCGTAAGCCCCCATCATGACGCCGCCGAGGATCATCGCGCCTAGGCCGACGGCCTGCACCTTGCGCGGATCCTTGGCCCCATAGGCTTCGCCCACGCGGATACCGGCGGCGATGCCGAGGCCGAGCGGCAACATGAAGGCGGCGGACGCGGTGCTGATGGCGACCTGGTGCGCGGCCTGGGCGGTGGCGTTGATCCAGCCAGCCATGACGGGCACGACCGCGAAGATGCCGACTTCGCTGAGGCTGTGCAGCCCGGCCGGCCAGCCGGTGGTGAGCAAGCGGCGGAAGACGGCGAGCTGCAGTCCGTCGGCCCAGCGGACTTCGCCGCGCCCGGGCGTATACCAGAGACCGACGAGCATCAGGATGCGCGAGACGAGCGTGGCCCAGCCGGCGCCCGCCAGGCCCATCGACGGAAAGCCCCAGTGGCCGAACATCCACAGCCAGTTGAAGAAGATGTTGGCGAGGATGCCCGCCGCCAACCAGGCCAGCGAGATCCACGGCTGGTGCTGCGAATCGCGATGCCCACGGAGCGCGTGGAAAGCCAGGCCCGGCACCATGGCCCAGGCCATGATGACGAAGAAGTCGTGCGTCTCGGCGGTGACCTCAGGCGACGAACCGAGCAGCGGCAGGAACTGCGCGGAAGCGTGCGTGAGCGCGGCGGTGACCACCCCGAGGGCGAGCGCGAGCACCATGCCGTGCCGCAGGATCGCAGGGGAGGATTCCTCGACGCCGGCGCCGTTGTCCTGCGACTGATAGACGGCGATGGCCCCGACGACCCCGATGCCGAAGACGTAAGGGATGTAGTTGAGGTTCGAAGCCAGGGCTGACGCGGCGAGGGCGGTCTCCCCGAGGTGACCCGCCATAGCGACGTCCACGACGAACATCAGGCCGTAGCCAAGCATGCCGAGCATGATCGGGACGGCGAGCTTCAGCGTGGGTCCGATTTCCGAACGGATGGTAGGAACAGTGGCCAAGGCTCCCAAGAGGAGCCGAACGTCCCGCCGAGGCGAGTCAGTTCTTCGGCCGGCGGTTCAGCGTGTAATACGCGTCCGCATGATCCAGCGACTCACCGGCGGCCGAACGGAGTCCGTCCGCATGCAGTTCGTGGATGTAAAGCTCCCGGAGTCCGTCGACCTTGAGCCGCACGCTGAGTCCGTCGGCGGCGACCTGGACGCCGGTGATCGGGTTCGGGGCGGACTGGATCTCGTCGCTGCCATACGCGCTCGAATAAAAGAGCGTGTAGTTGGTCATGCGGTAGGAGGCGAGGTCCCCGGCCCGGGCGACATCGACCGGCTTGGTGAAGGTGAGCTCAAACCCGTCGGGCTTGGCCTTCATCTCCTTGATGGCGAAGGGCACGTTGCCGTTATAGCGCAAGCGCTGCAGGCCATAGGCCTTGGTGCCGAGCGAGGACCAACCTCGGCTGGTCATGCCGACCATGAGCGAGCCGTCCGACGCGAAGTTGAGGCGGACGATGCCGGAGGCGAAACCGCCGACGAACGGGAAGCAGGCGCCCTGATACTCGCCATCGACCTTCTCCATGAACACGCGGCTGATCTTGGCGTCGGTGAACTCGGCCACGAACATCTGGCCGTCGAAAGGTCCGAATTTGCCGCCCGCGTCGCAGGTGACGAGGTCGGTACCGCTGCGCCCGACTTTATTGTAAGGCATCCAGACCGCGGGCGGGCGCATCTCGGGTAAGGCCTTCACGGCCTCGGGATACGGACGCTTCTCCGGGATCTTGGCCGACAACTTGAGCGGAGACTCCGGACGGTTCTCCGAAGCGATGCCTTCCGGATTCAGGAAGAACGCACCCTTGCGGAGATGGTAGATCGGCGTGGTCGGAATCCACGTGCCCTGCTGGTCGACGCAGAACATGTCGCCGGCGAGGTTGGTCCCGAGTCCGCAAGGCGAACGCATGCCAGCGGCCATGGGCACGAACTTACCGTCCTTATCGAGGACACCACCCCAGCCGCGCCACGACGCCTTGTTGTCCGAGTGATCGCCCATGTCGAGGTTGAGGGTGATCCAGAGCTGGCCCAGCCCGTCGCGCTTGGGTCCGTAGGCGTAACCATGATAGGCGCCGGAGACATTCCACCCAGCGCCGGCGGTGAGGTATTCGTCGGCGACGCCGTCGCCGTTCGTGTCGCGCAGACGCGTGGTTTCGGTGCGTTGGGTCACAAGCAGGTCCTTGCCGTCGCGCAGGAGACCAAGGGGTTCATGTAGGCCCGAGGCGAAGAGCTGGTA
>CAXNHL010000054.1:0-7826 GCA_964202105.1 Opitutales bacterium
GGGGACCGATACGGTAAGAGACGTCGACTGAAGACAGCACGCCGCCCGGCTCCATGCCGCTGACCGCGATGAGGGCGCGCAGGCCCTGCCGACGGGCTTCGCCGAGGGCCTTGAGGCCATGGGCCGCGAGGATGCGGTTCTCCGTGCGGAGCGGGACTAGGTCGGCGATGGTGCCGAGCGCGGCCAGATCGAGATAGTCCTTCACCGCGATCGAAGTACCGCGTTCGTCGCCGGCGAGACGCAGGACCTTCAGCACGCCGTGGACCAGTTTGAAGACCAGTCCGGCGGTACACAGCGTCTGCCACGGGGCGTCCGCGGCGTCGTTGACGCGCGGGTTGACGAGGATGCAAGTGACGCGGGATTCCTTGGCCACGTGGTGGTCGACCACGATCACGTCGACGCCTTCGGCCCGGAGTCGTTCGACCTCAGGCTTGGAATTGGTACCGCAGTCGAGCGCGACGAAGAGCTGCGGTTTCGCCTCGGCGAGCACGCGTTCGAGCGCGGCCATCGACAGGCCGTAGCCCTCTTCCAGGCGACGCGGGACGAAATACTCCGGCTGGGCGCCGAGTCGGCGGAGGAAGTGGACGAGCATCGCGGTGCTCGAGACCCCGTCGACGTCGTAGTCGCCGAGGATGGCGATACGCTCGCCCTTGGCGGCGGCGGCGACGAGACGCTCGGCGGCTTCGCGCAGGCCGCCGACCGCGAACGGATCGGAGACGTGGGCGAGCTGCGGGCGGAGATGACGCTCCGCCTCGGCCTCGTCCGGGAAGGAACGGGCGAGGACGGCGGCCAGGGGTTCGCTAACCCCCAGCGAAGCCGCGATGCGACGGGCAAGCCCGGCGTCCGCGGCCCGGTGAGACCAGGCGGCCATAGGAGCGGGGCGCCTTAGGCGTCCTTGTCGGAGCCCGCCTCCCAGGAGTAGGTGCGCGGGAGTTCCGCGGCGTCTACGCCCTTACGATCGCCCTTGTGCCACCAGTAGAAGACGGGGCTCGCGATGAAGATCGAGGAGAAGGTTCCGGTCAGCACGCCGTAGATGAAGATCTCACCGTAGAGACGGACGTCGCCGGCGCCGAAGGCCCAGAGGGCGACGGCGCAGAGGAAGACCGTGGCCGCGGTGAGCGTCGTACGGGAAAGCGTGCGGTTGATGGCGAAGTGGATCACGTCGCGGAGCTCGCGGCCGGGATTGGCCTGGAGTTCCTCGCGGATACGGTCGAAGACGACGATGGTGTCGTTGATGGAGTAGCCGATGATCAGCAGGATCGCCGCGATGAGGGTCGCGTTGAACTGGCCGCCGAAGGCGACGAAGAGCGCGATCGTCAGCAGCACGTCGTGCAGCGTGGCGACCATGGCGGCGACGCCGAAGCCGGTCTCGAAGCGCAGGGAGACGTAGAGGCCGATGCCGAGGAGCGCCAGGATGACGGACCAGACGGCGTTGGAGCGCAGCTCCGAGCTGACGGAACCGCCGATGGCTTCCTTGGAGAGCATCAGCTTGTCGACCGAAGCGGCGCGGTCCTTGAGGATCTCCGGGGTCTTCGCCTTGATGGCGCCGACGATGGCCGCGACGTTGGCGAACTCGCCCTTGGACTTGTCCTTGGTGAGTTCGGTCTCGATGCGGAGGGTCGGTTCGCCGCCGCCGACCGGAGTCTGGACGGTGACGGTGGTGTCCGCTAGGCCGATGGAAGCGGCGAGCTTGGCGATATCACCGGTATTGACGGCGGCGCCGGGAGCCAGCGCGACGAGGGTCGATTCACCGCCGCGGAAGTCCTTACCGAAGGCTTCCTTGCCCTTGATGGCGAGCTGGGTGAGGCCGAGACCGATGACCAGCCACGAGGCGATGAAGGCGATCCGGGCGTACTTGAGGAACGGGATGTCGAGCGTCGGCTTGAAGACCGGCAGACCGAAGACGCGCGTCATCACGCCACGGGACAAGGCGAGCTCCTGCAGACCGCGGCAGGTCACGAGGGACGTGAACACGGTCGTGAAGATACCGATGGTCAGCGTGATACCGAAACCACGGATCGGACCGGAGCCCATGAACACGAGGATCAAGGCCGTGAGGAGGGTCGTGAGGTTGGCGTCGATGATCGTCCAGGTCGCGCGGGCGTAACCTTCGCGGAGGGCGACGGAGCGGTCCTTGCCGAGGGCGGCTTCTTCGCGCACGCGCTCGAAGATGAGGATGTTGGCGTCGACGGCCATGCCGAGGGTGAGCACGAGCGCGGCGACGCCGGGCAGCGTGATGGTCGCGCCGAAGTAGGCCATGGCGCCGAGGATCATCAGCAGGTTGAGGATCATGCCCAGGATGGCGATGAAGCCGCCCCAGACGTAGAACCCGACCATGAAGAAGATGACGAGGCCGACGGCGACCAGCGAGGCCACGACGGACTTGCCCTGGGCGTCCTTGGCGAGCGAGGGACCGACCGAGGTGACGTCCTGGATGATCAGGGGGAACTCGAGCGGGTTGTTAAGGACGTTGGCGAGCTCGACCGCCTCTTCGCGGGAGAACGAACCGGTGATGGTCGCGCCGCCGCCACGGATGGCGTCGCGGACGGTCGGGGCGGACTGCAGCTTGCCGTCGAGGACGATGGCGAGCTGGCCGACGGAGCGGGCGTTGCCTTCGGCGATCTTGGCCGTGAGGTCACCGAACTTCTTGGAGCCTTCGTCGGTGAACTTCATGTCCACGTAGAAGGAGATGCCGTCGTCGGAGCGACCCGAGGCGGCCTTGATGATCTTACCCGTGGCGTCGGCGGCCTTGCGCACGTAATAGCGCGTGATGCGGACCTCGCCGGTCTTGCTGTCGGTGTCGCGGATGGTCAGCACCTCGTAGGTCGAGATGGCCGAGGCGGCGCCGAGCATCGGATCGACGGGCAAGGAGCGGAGCGAGTGCTCGCGCTCGGTCTCGGCGGGCCGTTCGGTGCGGTGCACCTGGCGGAACTCGAGCTTAGCGGGCTTCTTGAGCGAATCGATGACGTCGGGATTATTGGCGGCATCTTCACCAGGCAGCTGGATCTCGAGCGAGAGATCGCCCACGGGACGGAGCACGGGCTCGGCGACGCCGAACTGATTGACGCGCTGTTCCATGACCTGGAGGGCCTGATTGACCATGTCCGAGCGGGAGACGCTGGACTTGTCGCCGGCGCCCTTCTCGCCGGATTCGGCACCGGTCGGATCGACCTTCAGGGTGAAGGACACCCCGCCCTGCAGGTCGAGGCCGAGCTTGAGGCGGCCCTGGGAGCCGACGAGGAGCTGCTTCAGCACGATGCCGTTACGCTTCGCCTGGTCGGGCTCGCTGACGATCTGGGCTTCGGTGAAGAAGAACGGACGGAGATCGACCGGAGCGGCGCGACCACGGCCTTCGCCGATGTCACGCAGAGCCTGGAAGTAAGAGACCGACTTCTGGTCGGCGGCGACGGCGGCGTCCTTGTGGCGCTTGACGCGTTCAAGGGCTTCGGCGTGGAGCTTGTCGAAGGCCGGCTTCTCCGCGATGACCTGCGTGGGCACGAACTGTTCGAGAGGGGTCGGAGCGATCGGGTGGAACTCGTACCAGGCGACAGCCAGGGCAGCGAGCGAGACCGCGATCTTCCAGAACCAGGTCCTGGACGTCATAGTATCAGGGTAGGCTTAGGGGTGGATGCCTCAGGCCTGGACGACGGCGTCGGCGTCCTTGCCCATGATGGCGGACTTGTGGACGACGAGACGGCCGGAATCGAGTTCGAGGGTGATGCGGTCGTCCTTGATGGAGACGACGCGACCGTAGATACCACCGGCGGCGAGCACCTTGTCGCCGACCGACAGCTCAGACTGGAGCTTTTCGAGCTCCTTCTGGCGCTTGCGCTGGGGAGCGATGAGCAGGAAGTACATACCGGCCATCATAAGCCCCATCATAATTAGAGACGGCCACGGGCTTTGCTCAGGCTGAGCCTGTGCTAGTCCCTGATTGATAACTGTTTGGATGATATTCATTGTTCGTATTGTTTGGAAAGGGGTGGGCTGAAGGTCTGGAGATGCGATAATGAGACAAAAAGGCAAGCCCCGGCATCCCCGATTGGCTTTGATTAGCCCCTAGGAGCTGTCACTGTGAATAACTCTCCATGAGCACGTCCGACCCGGAGCCGACCGAAGGCTCCTCCCCCGCCAAGCCGCTGACCATGGCGGCCACCATCGCGGCCCTCGGAATCGTCTTCGGTGATATCGGGACCAGCCCGCTCTACGCCTTCAAGGAATGCCTGCGGGTCAAGGACGCCGACAACAACATCCTCGGGGCCTCTCAGGTCGTCCCGATCCTGTCCCTGATCATCTGGTCGCTGATCTTCGTGGTGATGGTCAAATATGTGCTCCTGGTCATGGAAGCCAACGAGGACGGCGAAGGCGGCATCATGACCCTGGTCTCCCTGGCGTCCTCCAAGGACAAGGAGAAGACCAAACGAAAGCACCGTAGCTTCCTCGTGCTGCTCGGCGTCTTCGGCGCCGCCCTGCTCTACGGCGACGGGGTCATCACCCCCGCGATCTCGGTCGTCTCCGCCCTGGAAGGCGTCAAGGAGGCCAACGAACGCCTGCACGGTCCGCTCACGGCCGGCTTCCTCAAATACTTCATCCCGACCGCCGCCGTGCTCATCCTCGTCGGCATCTTCTGGCTCCAGAAGATCGGCACCGGGCGCGTCGGCATGTATTTCGGACCCATCACGATGGTCTGGTTCGCCGTCATCGGCGGACTCGGCATCCTGTCCCTGGTGCTCAACCACGCGGTCCTCGGGCAGATCCTGTGGGCTTTCAATCCCCTCGAAGGCCTGCACCTACTGATCACCCACCCCGGCCTGGGCATCCTGATCCTCGGCGCGGTCTTCCTTTCGGTCACCGGGGCTGAAGCGCTCTACGCGGACATGGGCCACTTCGGCCAGAAGCCGATCCGCGCCGCCTGGTGCTTCATCGTCTTCCCTGCCCTCATCCTGAACTATCTCGGCCAAGGCGCCTGGGCCCTCGCTCACCCGGGCGAACTCCAGGTGGCGGGCTTCAACCCCTTCTTCAACATGGCGCCCGGCTGGGCCCAGATCCCCCTGGTCGTCATCGCCACCCTCGCGGCCATCATCGCTTCGCAGGCGCTCATCGCGGGCGCGTTCTCGATCACCATGCAGGCGATCCAGCTGAATTACCTGCCGCGCATGCGCATGACCTACACGTCGGACCAGGAATCCGGCCAGGTCTACGTGCCGGTCATCAACTGGCTGCTCATGATCGGCTCGATCTACCTCGTGCTGCATTACGAGACCTCCGAAAACCTCGCCAGCGCCTACGGCATCGCGGTCAGCCTCACGATGCTGGTGACGACGATCCTCTTCGGCCAGTACCTGCGCCATAAGCTGCGCATCCCCTCCGCGGGAGCGTACGCGCTGCTGACCCCGTTCATCCTGCTGGAAATGCTCTTCGTGCTGGGCAACGCGCACAAGGTGCTCCCCAACGGCTGGCTCCCGCTGCTGATCGGCGTCGTGGTCTATTACCTGATGGCGGTCTGGAACAAGGGACGCATCGCCATGAAGCAGAAGTTGAGCGAGGGCGAGGCGGCCGGAGACTTCGAGAACTTCCTGGACAGCGTCGAAGACCGTTTCGTGGCGGGCAAATTCGCCCGCGTGAAGGGCACCGCCGTCTACTTGGCCGGCTCCACCAAATCGGTGCCGATGGCCCTGGCTCACAACCTCAAGCACAACCGCGCCCTCCATGACCACATCATCGTGGTAACGCTCAAGGTCGACGAAAACCGAGCGATCGTGCCGGATTCCGAGCGCGTGAGCTTCCAGACCCGCGGACCGAAGTTCTGCAAGGTCGACAGCCACGAGGAGTTCCCCTCCGTGCTCAGCGTGACCGGGCGCTTCGGCTTCCGCGAAAAACAGAACGTCTTCCCGGTGCTCGAGAAGGCCTATCAGGAACTGGGTATCAACCCCAACCCGCTCGAGACCACCTACTTCCTGAGCCGCGAGACGATCGTACGTGCGACGACGGGCTTTTCGCTCAACGCCGTCCAGGAAAAGCTCTTCGAAGTGCTCAACCGCAACTCCTTGTCCGCGACAGCCTACTTCAACCTGCCGCCCGGCCGCGTGGTCGAGCTCGGGATGCAGGTCGAGCTCTGAGCCGTCACTTCGGCGCGGTGACCTTGAAGACGAACGCCTGTTTGCACGGGTGGTTCTCTTCGTCGGCCATCTCGCGCGGCGTCGTGATCACGCAGATGCCGCCGAGCTGCTCCCACGGCAGGAAATCCGACCAGCCCAGCAAGGTGACGGTCGAACCGGGCGCCGGGCGGAGCACCCGCGAACGCACCTGCGGTCCGGGCCAGCCGTAACTGATGAGATACGTCGTGCGGCCATCGGCCGAACGCGTGAAGCGGAAAGCGCCCTCCGCCGTCACGGGAGCGGAAAGGACTTCCAGGACCGCCTCCCCGTTCACGTCCAGCCACTCCTCGACGTAGACGAACTGGGCCGTGCTGGCCTCATCCACGGGGTCGAGGTTATGGTAACGACCGGCGATGCTCCGCCCGGCGGCGGCGTCCTCGATCAGTTCGACGACCCGGTCTTCGGCGGTCGGCGGAAGCATGGCGCAACCTCCGACGAGAAGCGCGAAGCCCAAGGCTGCGAGAAGTCGGGCAGCCATGACGCAGCGGCTTACTTGGCCGCCTTGCTCTTGGCGATCAGGTCGTAGAAACGGTCGAACAGCACGTCGGCGTCGTTCGGACCAGGGCCGGCTTCCGGGTGATACTGGACGGAGAAGACAGGCTTATCCTTGAGGCGCAGGCCGGAGACGGTGTCGTCGTTGAGATTGACCTCGGTGACGATGGCGCCGCAGCGCTCCAGGTCTTCGCGCTTGGAGGCGAAGCCGTGGTTCTGGGCGGTGATGGACACGCGGTCCTCTTCGGTGTTCTTGACGGGCTGATTGCCGCCGCGGTGGCCGAACTTCAGCTTGTAGGTGGAAGCACCGATGGCGTGCGTGATGATCTGGTGACCGAGGCAGATGCCGAAGACCGGGTAGGTCTGGATGAGGTCGGCCACGGCTTCGTGGGCATACTTCAGGGCGGCGGGGTCGCCAGGGCCGTTGGACAGGAAGACGCCGTCCGGATTGAAGGCGCGGATCTCGGCGGCCGGGGTGCGGGCCGGGAAGACATGGACGTCGAAGCCGGAAGCGACGAGGCGGCGGAAGATCGAGGTCTTGGCACCGAAGTCATAGGCCGCGATGCGGAACTTGGTCGCGCGACCCTTCGGCTTGTTGAGATGCGTGCCCGGGACGGTGAAGGCCTCGCAATCCCCGGCCTTGGCGTTGAAGTGATACGGAGCCTTGCAGGTGACGTCCTTGACGAAGTCGGCGCCCACGGTGCCGGTCCAGGCGCGGGCGCGCTTGAGGGCTTCTTCGTCGGTGATGCCTTCGGTCGAGAGGCAGGCCTTCATCACGCCGGCAGAACGCAGCTTCTTGGTCAGCGAGCGGGTGTCGACGCCCTCGATGCCCGGGATGCCATACTTCGCGAGCCAGGTGCTCAGGTCGGTCGTGGCGCGCCAGTTGGAGACGATGGGCGAAAGGTCGCGGACGACGAAACCGGCGACGTGCGGACGAGAGGATTCGAAGTCGTCTTCGTTGACGCCGTAGTTGCCGATCTGCGGGGTCGTCATGGTGACGATCTGGCCGAAGTAGGAGGGATCGGTGAGGATCTCCTGGTAGCCGGTCATGCTCGTATTGAACACGACTTCTCCGCAGAGGGTGGCCGAAGCTCCGAACGCCCTGCCCCGAAGAATGGTTCCATCTTCAAGAGCGAGCACGGCAGGTCGGTTCATGAGGTCGTTTTGAATGAGGGT
>CAXNHL010000055.1:0-7792 GCA_964202105.1 Opitutales bacterium
TCGGCGAGTACATCATCCGCGGCATCCACACCACGATCCCGGTCTGCCGCGCGATCATGAAGGACCCGGCCTTCCGCCAGGGCGGCGCGACGACGAAGTACCTCGAGGACTTCTTCGAACGCACCCCGAAGGAACTCTGGTCCGCCGCCTCGCTCACCTAAGCGGCCTCGCCGCCCACGATGAGCGCCCTGCAGCGCCCGACCCCCGCCGCCACCGCCCGCCTCAGAACGGGCGGTGATTGTTTACGCCATGCCAACCGGCTCTTCAAGTCGGCCGGCGTCGCGCACGGCCAAGGCTTCGTGAACGCCGAAGAGGAATCCCTCACGCTCATGGGCCACGCCACGGGCCTCGCCTGGGAGCAGCTCCCCTCGTGCTTCGAACGCGCCCTGACGGCCAAGGAGAAGGCCGCGTTCCTCGCGCACCTCGAACGACGCGTCTTCGACCGCGTGCCTACCGGCTACCTCGTCGGCGAGGCCTGGCTCGGCGGCCTCCGCTTCCGCGTCGACGAACGCGTGATCATCCCGCGCTCGTATTTCGTCGAACTCATCCCGGAGGCCATCCCGCAGTGGCTGCCGCCGATCGCGCAGGTGACCGATGTCGCCGACGTCTGCACGGGCTCAGGCTGCCTCGCCATCCTGCTCGCGAAACGCTTCCCGAAGGCGCACGTCCACGCCACCGATCTCTCGGCGAAGGCCCTCGAGGTCGCCGCCCTGAACGTCGCCGACCACAAGCTGGCGAAGCGTATCACGCTGCACGAGACGGATACGATGACGGCGCTGACCAAGGGGCCGAAGTTCGACCTGATCCTCAGCAACCCGCCTTACGAACCCGAAGGCATCTACCGACGCCTCCCCGCCGAATTCAAGATGGAGCCGAAAGGCTCGCTGGTCTCCGGCAAGGACGGGCTCGACGTGATCCGCAAACTGCTCACGCAGGCGCGCGAAGCCCTGAAGCCCCACGGCATCCTCGTCATCGAGGTCGGTGGCCTGCAGAAAGCGATGCATCAGGCCTGGCCGAAGCTGCCGATCATGTGGCTGCCCACGACCGACGGCTCCGATTGCGTCTGCCTGATCCACGCCACCGACCTCCGCCGCGAACTGCCGTCACCAGGCGCGCGGCGCGGGCGTTGATTCCAGACGGTCCTGCGCCGGGCGCGGGAGCTTCGGGAAGAAATCCAGGCCGGTGAGTTCCTCGACGCGCCGGATGCTGACCACGTAACGCGTGAGTTCGGCGTCGCGCCACTTCTCCTCGTGCGGGATGAGGTAAGCGATCGCGCGCACGCCGCCGATGGCTTCGTCGTAATCCGAGATGACCATCCAGAACGCCGTCGGCACCGGGACGCGGCCGACCTTCTTGGCGGCGGGCGACACGAAGACCGGACCGACCTGTACCCACACCGTGCCGTAGCGCTCGACGTAGCGCTTCATGATACGCTGCTCCAGGTCCTTCCAGAGGCCGGCGTTGAGCGCGTGCAGCTGCGGGACGATGTTGCTGAGGAGGAAAGTCTCCTTCTGGGCCTCTTCGCCGTAGCAGACGGAGATCGCGTAGTTCGGCGCGAGGTGCCCGCGGTCGTAGCCCGAGCGAACATACTCCGAAGTCGTCACGCGCGCCGCGGTGCGGGGGTCGGACTTGAAGGACGAGGGCCGCTCGAGATGCACGTCGCGATAAGAGAAGACGCGATAGGAAGACCAGCGCGGCGCCGGCAGGCCGTCGTCATAACCGACCGTGTAGCCGCGGTTCGGCAGGCGCTTGAGGCCGACGCGGTCCGCCGGCTCGCCATACGGCGCCGTGGCCGCCGAGTCCGGAGCCGACGCCAGGACGACGTCACCGCGCACGGCCACGGTCTGGTCGGCTAAGCGATCCAGCGCGTCGACGACCTTGCGCGGGGTCGTGCCGTCCTCGCGGACGACGTCGACCGCGTCGAGCATGCGCTGTTCGATGGCGACCTTCTGCGGACGCTCCGACAGGAAATAGACGAGGGCCACCACGCCGGTCGCCACGAGGACGAGCAGGCAGACCCAACCGAGGAAACGGAGCAGGTTCCGGATCATGTCAGCGGGTCAGGAAGTAGCACTGCCAGGCCCAATGGACCGCGAGCAGGAGGAAGAACGTCACCCGGAGCCGACGCTCCTGGCCGGGCTCGACGAAGAAACGAAGCCGTAGCGTATCGCGCCGTAGCCAGAAAGACGCGGAGTAGGCCGTCCAGAGAGTCGCCGCCAAGACGACGAGGAAGAAGCCGGGGTGAAACAGAAAGGCCTGTCCGAAATCCAGATGCACCAGGCTACGCGCGCAGCGCGTGCCGCCGCAACCCAGGCAAGGCAGGCCCGTCAGCCGCATGAAAACGCATTGCGGCAACTGCAGGCCGGCAAGGAACCAGCCCCACGCGAAGACCGCGCCCGCGACGAACGCCGCCGGCCAGACGAGCTCGTGATTGAGCTCGCCGGGATAGGCAGGTCGGCGGATCAGGCGCAGCACCGATCAGGTGGCCGCCACGCCGAGGCCGGCGAACAGAGCGACGAAGGAACAGCAACAGCAAGCGGAGGCGACGACGAGCAAGACGACTGATCCGAACACTATCCACGGATCGATACGCAGGGCCCCAGCCACGGCCCGGAAGTAGAGGACGATCCCCGTCACGGCGAGAACCGTCATGGCAAGCTTATGCGCGCCGGAGAGCGGAGACAGCAAGGCCGCCAGGCAGAGGACCGCTCCCAGCAGCGCATGGCCGAGCATGCTCGCCACCACGGTCCGTCCCAGTTCGGCGGTCTTGCATGACTTCTCCCCGCATAGGCCGAGCAAGCGCAGCCCCAGCCACTGGAGCAGCCCTAAGGCCAGATAGTAGAAGGGGATCAGGGCGACCCAGAACAAGGCCTGGGTCACCACTTCCCCGGGGCCCTTGG
The DNA here is from genome assembly GCA_964202105.1 of Opitutales bacterium. GTDB lineage: Bacteria > Verrucomicrobiota > Verrucomicrobiia > Opitutales > UBA953 > UBA953. The sequence continues at coordinate 2,901 of CAXNHL010000055.1, forward strand.
CCTGGGTCATGATCAGATAATCCGCGAGCTTGGCATACGGGACGCCCGTCTCTCCGGGCATCTTCGACGCCATCAGGGCTAATTCTGCGCCGGCCGTACGCATGGCCTCGGCGAGCGCTTCGGCATGCACGACTCCTCCGATGATCGAAAAAACCGAGGCGGCCAAAAGCATAATCCAGATGAGCTGAAGCGTCGGGAAAAACTCCAACCTGGCTCCTTGCAGAACCGCGCCGGGTTCTCGAAGCAGGGAAACAAACGAGGCGAAGGCCGAAAGCGGCCGCGACGAGGTCTCCCATGGAAAAGTCGTCTCAACCGGACGCGTATCGGCCGCACCCGGAGACACCGGCACGCCGACGCCACGGAACTCCGGCCAGTCGCCGAGCGGCGTCCACGCGGCCATGCCTTCGCGCCAGGCGAGGTCGGAAGCGTGGAAGCGACCAGCGGAGAGGCCGGCGACGATATCCTCGGCGGCGAAGACCCCGAGCTGCTGTTGGTGACGAGCGACGTGGATCTGCATGACCTTTTGATAGGCGAGATGAACACCCTCGCAAGCCTAGGCCCGCCTCAGCCCATCGGTCGGAAGAAGGGCCAGACGGCCAAAGCCATGAAAGCCGCGGCCACGCATGCGGCGCAGAAGCCCGCCACCGCCAAAGCCAACAGGGGTTTCCAGGCGCCGTCCCGATGTGCCGCCCGCAGCGAGACCGACAGATAGGCCAGCATCACGAAAGGCACGAGCGCCCAGCCGCAAGGCACCACGGCCAGCATCAGCATCGCCCCGCTGATGTAGGCCACGACGCGCGCGGTCACGCGCAAGCCCGCCTTGCCGCCACCGAGAAGCACGAGAAGGGCGTGGAGCAGACAGGCGCCGCCTAAAACCAGCGCGACCATGGCCAGCGGGAACGGAAAAAAGAAGGCCGCGAAATGGCTCAAGTCCAATCCGGTCGGAACGGCCACTTGGATTCCTGAAAGGACGCTGCGTCGGCCGAAAGGAAGCGCAGCGCCCGTGAGGACCAGTTGGGAGTAGACGAAAGGCGCCGCCAGCGTGGCGCAGACGATCACCCACCAAAGAGGCCGACCCAGGCCGACGGAGGCAGGCGGAGGATGAAACGCCACCCGAGGTGAACTCCAGATCGTGCGCATGGTCCGCGCCCAAGCGGCCCAATCCAACCGGAGCAAAGGCGTGACCTCGAAAGCGAGCGCGGGCGGCGGCACGAGCGAGCGGAAGGCCCCGATCGCCGCGGAGAACTCCGGACGGACCGCGAGCGCGATCCAGCCCGGTTCGCCCTCGCGCCAAGAAAGCGTCGTCGCAGACAGACGACCCGTCGCGAGGCCGGCCTCGACTTCGGAGCCGGACAATACCCCGACGCTGACCCCTCGCTCGGCGAGGTGGTAGGGCGTGGCGCTCATGTCGGCGGAGAAAGTGGTGAGGAGGGCGGGACTCGAACCCGCGACCGGCGGCTTAGAAGGCTGCTGCTCTGAATCCAGCTGAGCTACCCCCTCATGAAAGTGACCGTATGACGGCCACCCCGAGCAGGCAAGCCGTCAGCCGACTAGCAGATCAGGTCTCTGAAATTGCTGAAATCCGCCGAAAGACCGCCCGGCATGCCCTTATTGATCACCGAGACGGCGTCGTGGGAATGCAGGGACTCCAGGTGGGAGCAGGCGATGACGAAGTCGCGGACGCGGGCGTCGGCGTCGAACTGCTCGTAGACCACGCGCGCGGCGTCTTCGACGAACTTGGAATAGGCGCCGTTGAGCTCGGCGAAAGCCTGCTCGTCCTCGCGTTTGACCATGACCTGGGTCTCAGTCTGGAGGCCCTTGAGACAAAGGTCCTTCATGTCCTCGACGAACAAGGCGCGACCCGGGGAGACCTCGGCGACGACGCGGGCCTTGGAACGCTGCGAGTGCGGGATGCCGTAGGCGCTACGCTCTTCGCGGGCATGCTCGGTCAGCTCGGCCGAGCAGGGGCAGGCGGAGGAGTAGACGAAGTCGAAATGGACGTAGCGGCGCAGGCGATCGAGGTCGTCGATGGTGCCTTCGAGGACGGCCCGATAATACTGCCAGCCTTCGAGTCCCGAGCGGAGCGACTTCTGTAGGATCGGGTAGCGGAACTCGACCAGGATGCGGGCGCGGCTGCAGTCGAGGTCCTTCTTATAGCGGATGAGGACTTCTTCGAGGAGCTCGTGCGAGAGCACGCGGTCCTTGAACTCGTAGAAGGTCCGCATGATGCGGGACATGTTGATGCCCTTGCGGTCGGCCGCGAGGGACACCGAGCCGGTCACCGTGCATTCGAGCGGCACCGGCTTGCCGTCGCGGGCGACGACGAGCATCGGCAGACGGAAGCCCGAGATCCCGACGTGCTGGATCGGGACGTTGGCGCCCTGGATCAGGGAAGCGTCCTTGTTCTGCATGTCCGGCAGCGTCGCCCGGTAGGCGTCGTCGGCGCGGAAATTCCGGTCGTAGCGGCGGGAGAGATCCCGGCTGCGGGGCGGATGTTCGGCTCGGCTCATGACGTGGAGGGTGGAGGAAAAGTCCTGACGGGCAAACGGTCGGAGAAAAAAGCCCCCTGCGCTGGAGCCACCTGCCGGATTTGAACCGGCGACATTCTCATTACGAATGAGATGCTCTACCAGCTGAGCTAAGGTGGCGGCGCAGAGGAAGGAAGAACATGGGCGGCCCGAGGCGGAAATCAAGCCTTGGCGACAGGGGAAATGCCCTCGCCAGCCGCGAAAATTAAGGCAAAGGTGGCCTGAGCCCCATGCGAGCCGCCCTGATCGCCCGCCAGTTCGACGTCCAAGGACGGCTCGTGACCGTCGAGCCCTACGGCTCCGGCAACGTCAACGACACGTACCTCGCGATCTTCCGGACGACCTTCTCGGAACAGCGCTTCATCGTGCAGCGCATCCGTAAGTCCGTCTTCCCGCAGCCCGAGGTGATCATGCAGAACATGCGCGTGCTCACCGACCACTGCCACGCCAAGCTCGAGGCCGAGACGGAAGGCGCGGACCGCATCTGGCAGCTTCCCAAGATCATCCAGACCAAGGCGGGCGAAGACTGGGTGACGGACGCCGACGGCGACCTCTGGCGCGCGATCTCCCAGATCGCCAGCGCGCAGGCCTACGAGAAAGTGCGTAACCCGGAGCACGCCCACGAGGCGGGCATCGTGCTGGGCCACTTCCATCGCATGGTCAGCGACCTCCCCGCGGAGAAACTCGGTTACGCCCTGCCCGGCTTCCACGTCACGCCCGGCTACCTCGCGAAGATGGACGCCGCGCTCGCCACGCCCGGCGGCCAGGAAAGACTCAACGCCTCGGTCGAAGCCAAGCGCGCCGTCCGCTTCGTCGAAGCGCGCCGCGCCCGTTGCGCGGTGCTCGAAGAAGCGCGCGCCCGCGGCGACCTCTCCCTGCGCACGACGCACGGCGACCCCAAGGTCGGTAACATCATGATCGACGAGGCCACCGGCCGCGGGACGTGCATCGTCGACCTCGACACCGTGCAGCCCGGCCTGGTGCATTATGACATCGGCGACGCCACGCGCTCGGTGTGCAATCCCGCCGGCGAAGACGCGCCGGAGCTGGGCTCGGTGATCTTCGACCTCGATCTTTTCACCATGTTTTACAGGGGTTATCAGGCCCACGCCCGCGATTTCCTGAGCCCGGCCGACCATCGCCATCTGTTCGACTGCATCCACCTGATCCCGCTCGAACTCGGGCTGCGCTTCCTGGCCGACCATCTCGCCGGCGACGTCTACTTCAAGGTCCGCTATCCCGGCCACAACCTGCGCCGCGCGCTCGTGCAGTTCAAACTCGCGGAGAGCATCGAAGCCCGCGAACCCGCGATCCGCAAGGTGCTCGGCGAACCCTGATGCCGACCGAGCCTTCTGCTTTCTCCACGACGCTGTGGATCGCGGCCGCGCTCCTCGCCGCGCTCATGGTCCGGGGCGCCTGGCGCGGCTATCGCCGCGGGCCGCTCCGGCAGCTCGCCGGCCCGGCGGCCCTGACCGTCGGCCAGCTCGGCGGCTGGTTGTTCGGCGGCGATCTCGGTCACGCCTTGCTGCAAGGCACTTCCTACCCGTGGATGCTCCGCGGGATCACCGGCGTGGTGGGCCTCGCCTGCGTGGCCGGCCTCCTCACCTACGCCCTGCTCTGGCGCCTCGGCCGTCTGCCGGAAGGCCAGGACGAAGCCGAGAGCCCGGTCCTCGGCGCGCTGGTCGGTTGCTGGACGGGAGCCCTCTACTTCGTGTTGCTGGTCGGCATCCTAGCCTCGGTCGCCTCCGTCTACGACCTCCTGGCCCGACCGGGCAGCCCGGCCAGACACTGGACGGTCGAGCTGCGCGATGAACTCGCCGTGACCCCCCTGACCCGAGAGCTCAAGGAGTGGTCCCCGATTCCTGATGAACAGCGGACCCTTATCCGGCAGACCCGCCGGCTCATGGCCGACCCCGAGGCCAGGCGTCGCCTGATGGCCCAACCCGAAATCCGGGCCCTCGCCGCCCACCCCACCCTCTATCAGGCCTGGGAGGATAAAAAGGTTCGTGAGTTGTTGAATAACAATGACTTAAGTGGATTTATTGACCACCCAAAGGTCCGGGCGGTCCTGGCGGACGAAGTCCTGCAAAAAGAGGCCGAAAAGGTCGATCTGACCAAGGTGATTGACCGCGCCCTACTGCCCCCGAAAAAATAGGCTTTAAGTCTATTTTGTGGTAGTCGCTCGCGGTTGGTTCCGTATGTTTGAACCTCCCTCCCCACACCCATGAACAAGTTCTCGTTCCTCCTGGCTGCTCTCTGTGTCTCCTTGCATGCGCAGGAAGCAAAGCCGGCCGACGCCAAGGCGGCCGCTCCCGCGCCTGAGGTCAAGCTGAGCGGCGGCGCCAAAGCCGAGCCGAAGACCTA
>CAXNHL010000056.1:0-7433 GCA_964202105.1 Opitutales bacterium
CGCACGGCCTCGGCTTCGAGGTTCATCGCGATGTTGTTCGAGAGGTTGGAGATCTTCTCCACGCGCACGCCGGGGGCGGGCTTGATCTCATAGCGGGTGATCGACGGGCCCTGCTGGATGCCGACGTCGACGCCGTTGGCGGGATCGACCGGCACGCAGTCGACCTTGAACTGCTTGAGGGTCTCGATGAGGTCGGCGGCGCGCTTGCGGAAATCCTCGGGCGCGGCCTTGGAGCCGGCGGCCGGCTCGTTGAGCATCCTGATCTCGGGGAAGACGTAGTCGCCGCGCTTCTTGATGACCTGGCTCGCGCGGGCCTTCTCGATCTTGTCGGGCTGCACGACGAGCACCTTGCCGGCGTTGGGGCCGAGCGGCTCGGGCGCCTTGCGCGGCGGCTTGGCTTCGGGGACTTCTGCTTCGTCCTCGTCTTTGTCGTCATCGGCGACGGGCGTCGGCTTGGCTTTCTCGACCTTGGGCGCGTCGGCGGAGATGCTGACGTTGTCCGGCTGGACGAGGTCCGGGCCGGCTTCCTCGTCTTCCTTGGGACCTTCGTGCGGGATGTCGACCACCACCGGGACGGACTTCGAGACCGGCTTGGCGGTCTCCTTCGGCTGCGGGACGGACATCACGGCGCCCACGACTTCCTGCTGCTTGCGGCGGAGTTCGGCGGCGGCGACGTCGCGGCGGCGCTGTTCTTCGGCGGCCTTGAGGGCGGCGGCCTTACGTTCGGCGTTCCAGGCGCCGAAGCCGTCGCGCATCTCGGCGATCCAGGAAGAAAGCGTGGCCTTCGGGTCGTCAGCGAGGGCGCCGAGCAGGCAGAAGCCGTAAGGGAAGACGAGGATCCAGGTGCCGTAATCGAGATACGGATGGAAGACCGAGGTGAAGAGGATGTTGCCGAGCAAGCCGCCGGGGCCCTTCGGATCGAACGCGGCCGTGGCGTCCGGCGAGGTGCCGAGCCAGAGCGTCAGGATCGGCGCGAACAGGATGACGCACAGGACCATCAGGGTGACCTTGAACGGCCAGAGCGTGTGCGCGCGCTGATTGAGGGCGAACCAGGCCGCCGCCAGGACGAAGAACGGGATCAGGAAGCCGGCGTAGCCGAAGAGGTTGAAGAGGGCGACGGCGATGCTGGCGCCGAGCTCGCCGCAATAGTTATCCGTCACGGGGACGGTCGTGTCCTGCGTCCCCAGCCAGCTCCTGTCGTTGCTCGAGTGCGTGATCATCGCGACGAGCATGAACAGGCCGACGAGCGCGAGCACGGCGGCGAGGATGGGTTTGCTCTCGCTGGCCGGGCGGGCGAGCGTGGCGGAACGTTTACGGGCGGGAGCGGGCATGATTATTCGCCGAAGAGGGTTCCTTGCGAAGCGGCGTCCGCGGCGCCGGGCGGCAACGGATCGGCGTGGATGTGGCGGGGCGGGCGGGTGACGCGCGCGGCGAGGGCGCGGGCGCGCTCCTGGGCGAGGCGCTCGACCATGCCGGCGAGGGCGTGGCGGATCCACTTCGGAGTGAAGGAGGCGGCGGAATAGTCGCACGGACCGTAGCCGTGCACGCGGCCGGCTTGCAGGAGGGCGTCGTTCTGCGCGAACTCGGCCTCGCTCTCGGGCACGTAGACGGCGAAGGCCTTGCCGCCGTTCTTGCGCAGGAGAGAGAAGACGGGGACGTCGCTCGGGCCGTCGGCCACGTAGATCATGTTCTCGAAGGGCACGCGGCGGTCTTCGGGGCGGACGACGGCGTTGACGTCGATCTCGGCGTTCTTGTTCGAGCCCTTGTTGATCTCGAAGAGGAAGCGGGTCTTGATGGTGTTGTCGACCATCGCGGCGACCTGGGTGATCTCGGTCGGCAGGTCCAGCGAGAGCTCGTCCTGCTTGGTGAAGTGCGGGGGCAGCGGGTGCTCGAGGAACTCGCAGCCGTAGATGCCGTCGCAGTGCTCGGCGAGCGACGTGCCGCGGATCATCTCGGCGAGGCCGGTGCTGATGACGTAATGCTCGAGGACGACCTCGACGTTGTGCTTCCGGCCGAGCTCGCGGACGTGCTCCTTGAGCGCGGGGAAGAACTGCGGCAGGCCCGGGCAGAGCTCGATCTCGGCCCCGAGCTCGCGGAGGCGGCGGTTGGTCAGGCCCTTCATGAGGCCGGCCTTCACGTAGCTGAGCAGGTGGTTGAGGTAGACGGAATCCTTGGGGGTACGGATGCCCTTGCGCGCATACAGGGCCGGCAGCTGGTTGGTCTCCTTCCAGAACTGCTCCTCATCGACGCCGAAGGCCTTGAAAAGCGGGGTCTGCATGTACCCGGGACAGAGGGTCTTGTCGAAGTCCCACACGCAGGTGACGACGTGGGTGCCGCGGAGCGCGGGTTCCTTGGGCTGCATATCGGTCGGAAAAGGGATGAAGGTCGGGCTTGCGGAGGGGAGCCTGCCGCACTCCATTGAATAACGAACGGACGTCTTCTGTCCAAGCCCGATTAACCCTCTTCTCTGATGTCCGCCGACCCCCTCCGCCCCGACCTGACCGGCTTCCGCCGCCGCCTGGCCGAGCTCGAGGGGCTGCTCGCCGACCCGGCGACGTTCGCCGACAACCGCCGGGCGGCCGCCCTCGGCGCCGAACTCCGCTTCACCTCGAAGGCCGTCAAGGCCGACGACGTGCTGGCGGGCCTGGAAAAGGAGCTGGCGGACGCCCGGACGATGGGCGCCGAGGCCGATCCGGAGCTCCGCGCGATGGCGGCCGAAGAGGTCGCCCGCCTCGCCCCGGCCGTCGAGACGGCCCGCGAACAGCTCATCCGGTCCATCATCCCGCCCGATCCGGACGATTCTCGTAATGCTCTTGTAGAAATCCGGGCCGGCACGGGGGGCGAGGAAGCCTCGCTCTTCGCCGCCGAGCTCCTCCGCGCCTACACGCGCTTCGCCGAGAAGCGCGGCTGGAAGCACGAACTGATGTCCCTCTCGCCCTCCGACCTGGGCGGGGTCCGCGACGCCGTCCTGCTCGTCGAAGGCGAAGGCGCGATGGCCCACCTGCGCCACGAGGCCGGCGTGCACCGCGTCCAGCGCGTGCCCGCCACCGAGGCCTCGGGCCGCGTGCACACGTCGGCCGCCACGGTCGCGGTCCTGCCCGAAGCCGAAGAGGCCGAGGTGGTGCTGAAGCCGGAAGACCTCGACATGTCCGTGGCCCGCGCGAGCGGCGCCGGCGGCCAGCACGTCAACAAGACCGAATCCGCGGTGCAGATCATCCACAAGCCGACGGGGCTGATGGTCTACTGCGCCGACGAACGCTCCCAGCTCCGCAATCGCGTGAAGGCCCTCCGCGTGCTCCGCTCCCGCCTGCTCGACCTGACCCGCGCCAAGGAACGCGAGGCGCGCGCCCAGGACCGCAAGACGCAGGTGGGCTCCGGCGACCGCTCGGAACGCATCCGCACGTATAACTTCCCGCAGAACCGCATCACGGACCATCGCATCGACCTCACGGTCCACGGCATCGAGCAGGTGCTCGAAGGCGACCTCGACGCGCTGATCGACGCGCTGTTCGACGCCGACCTGCGTCAGCGCGCCGAAGCGATCACTCGACGCTGAGGCGGAGCCGCGCGCGGTCGGGACCGATGACGAGATCGCCGGTCGCCGGTTCGCCGTCGTCGAGCCACTTGTCCGCCAACCGCAGGGCGCGCTCGTAAGGCTGGCCAGGCTCGGCGGGCGTGAACACGATCGCGGGCCCGCCGGCCTTGACGCCCACGAAGCGCCAGGTTCCCGCGAGCGGACACTCCGTGAGGAGCGTGCGCAGGCGTAGCCCGCGGCCTTCGACCGGCAAGGAGGCCAGTTCGCCGTCGGGCGGCCAGACGCCGCGCTCGACCCGCGCAGTCAGCAAGACGGCCCGCCCTTCGCTGAAGACCTTGGTCACGGCGTTGGCCGGACTCTGCTCAGGGATGATGTAGAGCGCCGAGCCGATGAGACCGAGGGCGAGGCCGACCACGCCGAACCGGAGGGCGGCCCGCAGACGGCTCTCCGCAGGCGGACGGATGGGCTCGGGGGCGATACGCTCGGACATCGGCAAAGACGATGCCCGGCGCCCGCCGACCAGCAAGCCCGGACCCGGCCGACGCTTCCTCCTTGGAGTACGGCCCCTTCCTCGCTTGATTGGGCGCATGGACGCGGACCATCTCCAACGCTTCGCCGGCATCGGTCGCCTCTACGGCCGCGCGGGCATGGAGCGCCTGGCTCGTTCGTCCTTCCTCGTGGTCGGCCTCGGCGGCGTGGGCTCCTGGACCGTCGAAGCCCTCGCGCGCTCCGGCGTGGGCCACCTCGCCCTCGTCGACGGCGACGCGGTCTGCGTCTCGAACACGAACCGCCAATTGCACGCGGTGGCCGGCAACGAAGGCCGCCCGAAGACGGAGGCGGTCGCCGAACGCGCCCGGGCGATCCATCCGGCGATCCGCATGACGCTCCACCAGCGCTTCCTCTCCCGCTTCAACCCGCACGAAGTACTCGCGGATTTCGACGGCGTGGTCATCGACGCGATGGACGCGCTTTCGCCGAAGTGCGGCCTGATCGCCGAGGCGGTGAACCGTAAGCTGCCCGTGGTCACGGTCGGCGGCTGCGCGGGACGGCTCGACGGCACGCGGCTCAAGATCACCGACCTGCGCGATTCGCGCGACGATCCGCTGATGATGCTCGTGCGCAAGCGCCTGCGCCAGAACTTCGACTTCCCGCGCGGCAAGACGCCCTTCGGCGTCTCGTGCGTGTGGTCTGACGAACCGTTCACGCAGCCGACGGATTGCGAGGGCCTGCCGGGCGGCGAGATCCCCGAAGGCGAAGACCTGCGCCCGAACTGCGAATGGGGCTACGGCACGGCCGCCCACGTGGCGGGCGCGTTCGGCCTCGCGGCCGCGGGCGAGGCGCTGCGCCTTTCGCTCTTACGCCCCGAATAGTCGGGCGAAATTCGCGGACGTCAGCGCGGCGGATTCCTCGGGCGTCACGCCCATGGTCCGCGCGAGCTCGGCGTTGTTACGCACGAGGTTCGACGGATGGTTCTGCTCCGTGCCGGCTGCGTCCGGCGCGAGTTCGCGCAGGCGGAATTCCGGCGCGGGGCAGAGCGCGGGCGCGTCGGTCTCGACGAGGATGCGTTCGCGCGGGATGGCCGCGGCGAACTGGACGCGCAGGTCGGCCTTACGCGGGATGAGGTGGTGCGCGCTGAAGGAGAAATACGCGCCGAGCTTCGCGAGTTCCGGCACGATCTCGACCGGCCCGTTCCAACTGTGCAGCAGGAAGCCGCGTCGCGGCAGATCGGCGGCGCGCAAGATATCCATCAGCGGGCCGATCGCCTTGACGGCGTGGATGGTGAGCGCGCGGTCGAGTTCGACGGCGAGGGCGAGTTGCGTCCGGAAAGCCTGCTCCTGGGCGACGGGGTCGAAATCCTTCACCCAACGGTCGAGGCCCATCTCGCCGACGCCGGCGGTCGGGTGCGCGAGCAGGATGGCACGCAGTTCCGCTTCCCAGCCCGGCGGCGCGGTCGGGACATCCCACGGATGCAGGCCGAACGACACGCGGTTACGCGGATCGCGGCGCGCGAGGGCGGCCACGTCCGGCCAGTCGGCGGGCGCGCTGCCGTTGATCATCGCCTGGCCGACGCCGTCCGCCCGGGCCTGCTCGACGGCCGCATACGGCACCTCGGCGAACTGGTAATGGCAATGGGCGTCGCGGAGATCCATCGGTCCATCCGAGGCTGACCGCGGACGCCGCCGCCTCAACGACGAACCACCTTGCCCTGCCGCCCCGCCCTGCCCTATCTCCGTGGCAGGATGAAGACGCCGCCCCTGCCCGCCGAAGCGCTGATGACCGTCACCGGCCTGCCTTACCCGCTCCAGGCGAAGGGCAAGGTCCGTGAAGTCTTCGACCTCGGCACGCATTACCTCATCGTCGCGACGGACCGTCTCTCGGCATTCGACGTGGTCATGCCCAACGGCGTCCCGGGCAAAGGCATCCTGCTCACCCAGATCAGCCTCTGGTGGTTCGACCAGGCCCGCCTCGTCTTCCCGACCCACCTCGTGCCCGACCACGCGAACGCGCTGGCCAAGGCCCTACACGGCCACGAGCACCTGATCCCGCGCTCGATGCTCGTGCGCAAGCTCAAGCCCCTGCCGGTCGAAGCGGTCGTCCGCGGCTACCTCGCCGGAGGCGGCTTCAAGGAATACCAGAAGACCGGCGCGATCCTCGACCACCCGCTCCCGGCCGGCCTGCTCGACGGCTCCAAGCTTCCGCAGCCGATCTTCACCCCTTCGACCAAGGCCGCCGAAGGCCATGACGAGGCTATCACCCGCGCCCGCTGCGGCGAGATCCTCGGCGAGAAGGTCTTCCGCACGATCCAGGAGACGTCCCTCGCGCTCTACCGCATGGGCGCCGAACGCGCGGCCAAGGCCGGCGTGATCCTCGCCGATACGAAGTTCGAATTCGGCAGCGCCCCCGACGGCTCACTCGTCCTCATCGACGAAGTCCTGACGCCCGACTCCTCCCGTTACTGGCCCGCCGCCACCTGGCAGCCCGGCCGCGCCCAGCCTTCTTACGATAAGCAGTTCGTGCGCGATTGGCTAGAGACCCAGCCGTGGAACAAGACCGCGCCGGGCCCGACCCTGCCGGCCGATGTCGTGCAGAAGACGCAGGCCCTCTACGCGGAGTGTCTCGAGCGGCTGACGGCGTAAGATTATCACGAGGGCCCGAGCGATGCAGCGGGTAGGGGCAGCACCGCGTGCTGCCCTAGCTGTCTCGAGGTAGGGCTGACCACCCTTGGTCAGCCGCGGTTGAGCGAGGGCGCTCAACCCTACCCAAGACAAAGGAGGACAGCACGTGGTGCTGTCCCTACCCGCTATGCCGCGGAACCGCGGTCGACAGGCAGGGTCGGACAGGTTACTCCATCGACCATGAAGCCGACCCCGCTCCTCGCCCTCCTCCTTGCCGCCGTCGCGTCCGCCGCGCCGGAAGCCAAATTCCGTCCGCAGGAGATCGGCCAGATTGAGATCGGCTACGGCCTCGCGATCGCCGACGTCGATGGCGACGGCAAGAAGGACATCGTGCTGGCCGACAAGACCACGATCCAGTGGTATCAGAATCCCACGTGGAAGAGGCACGTCATCGCCGAGAACCTGACGAAGGAAGACAACGTCTGCGTCGCGGCGCAGGACCTCGACGGCGACGGCAAGGCTGAGATCGCCGTGGGCGCGGGCTGGAATCCCGGCGACACGGTGAAGAGCGGTGCGGTGTTCTACCTCATCCCGCCCGCCGACCGCACCCAGAAGTGGGAAGCGGTGAAGCTCCACCATGAGCCGACGGTTCATCGCATGGCTTGGGTCGAAGTGGCCACCGGCCGCTGGGACCTCGTCGTCCAGCCTCTCCACGGTGTCGGTAACAAGGCCGGGGCCGGCGTCGGTGCGAAGCTGCTCGCTTACCGCAAGCCGGCCAATCC
>CAXNHL010000057.1:0-7369 GCA_964202105.1 Opitutales bacterium
TGGGAACGTGCGCACCCGTACCACTACATCGCGCACAACGGCGAAATCAACACCCTCAACGGCAACGTCAATTGGATGAAGGCCCGCGAGCCCCTCCTGGCCAGCCCGCTGTTCGGCAAGGAACTCCCGAAGATCCTTCCGATCGTGAACCCCAACGGTTCCGACTCCGCCAAGTTCGACAACGTCCTCGAGCTGGTCGTCATGGGCGGCCGCTCGCTGCCCGAGGCCATGATGATGATGATTCCGGAGCCGTGGAACGGCCATGAATCCATGAGCGCCGAGAAGAAGGCGTTCTACGAATACAACTCCTGCCTCATGGAGCCCTGGGACGGCCCCGCCTCCGTCGTCTTCACCGACGGCACGATGATCGGCGCCACCCTCGACCGCAACGGCCTCCGCCCTTCCCGCTACTACGTGACCAAGGATGACTACGTCATCATGGGCTCCGAAGCCGGCGTCCTCCCCGTCGACCCCGCCAACGTGGCCTCCAAGGGCCGCCTCCAGCCGGGCCGCATGTTCCTCGTGAACATGGAAGAAGGCCGCATCGTCGCCGACGAGGAGATCAAGCAGCAGATCGCCTCCCAGAAGCCTTACCGCGAGTGGCTCGACAAGAACCTCATCAAGCTCGCCGACATCGCCGACGGCCCCGCCGAGCCCGCCCCGGCCCACAGCAACACCGTCCAGCGCCAGCTCGCCTTCGGTTACACCTTCGAAGACCAGCGCAAGCTGCTCGTCCCGATGGCCAAGGACGGCGTCGAAGCCATGGGCTCGATGGGCACCGACATCCCGCTCGCGGTGATGTCCAACAAGTCGAAGCTCCTCTACGACTACTTCAAGCAGCTCTTCGCACAGGTCACCAACCCGCCGATCGACTGTATCCGCGAAGAGATCGTCACCTCCTCCGTCACCACGATCGGACCGGAGCGCAACCTGCTCGACCCGAACCCCGGCAGCTGCCACCTGATCGAGCTCCAGTCGCCGATCCTCACCAACGAGGAACTCGCCAAGCTCCGCCACGTCGCCCACGGACAGTTCAAGTCCGTCACCATCCCGACCCTCTTCGACGCCAAGTCCGGCGCCAAGGGCCTCGAGCTGGCCATGGACGAAGTCTGCCGCCAGGCCGGCCTCCACATCGACGCGGGCATCAACCTCATCATCCTGAGCGACCGCGGCGTCGACCGTAACCACGCCGCCATCCCGCCCCTGCTCGCCGTCTCCGGCCTGCACCACTACCTGATCCGCGAAGGCAAGCGCACCAAGGTCGGCCTCATCCTCGAGTCCGGCGAACCGCGCGAAGTGCACCACTTCTGCACGCTCATCGGCTACGGTTGCGCGGGCATCAACCCCTACCTGGCGTTCGAGACCCTCGACGACATGATCAAGCAGGGCCTGCTGGTCGGCGTCGACCACTACACCGCCTGCAAGAACTACGTGAAGGCCGCCACCAAGGGCATCGTCAAGGTCGCCTCCAAGATCGGCATCTCGACCATCCAGAGCTACCTCGGAGCCCAGATCTTCGAGTGCGTCGGCCTCCAGCAGAAGGTCGTCGACAAGTACTTCACCGGCACGGCCACCCGCATCGAGGGCGCCGACGTCGCCGCGATCGCCGAGGAGACCCTCACCCGCCATCGCAACGCCTTCCCGGACCGTGTCGACACCCCCGCCACCCTCGAGGTCGGCGGCGACTACCAGTGGCGTAACGAAGGCGAAGGCCACTTGTTCAGCCCGCAGGTCATCCACTCGCTGCAGAAGGCCGTCCGCACCGGCAATTTCGACACCTTCAAGGTCTACACCGGCCTGGTGAACGACCAGATGAAGCAGATCTTCACGCTGCGTGGCCTGCTCCAGTTCAAGGCCCGCACCGCGATCGACATCAACGAGGTCGAATCCGTCGACAGCATCCTCAAGCGCTTCAAGACGGGCGCGATGAGCTACGGCTCCATCTCCTCCGAGGCCCACGAGGCCTTGGCGATCGCGATGAACCGCGTCGGCGGCAAGTCCAACACCGGCGAAGGCGGCGAAGATCCGGCGCGCTTCACCTGGACCAACGAACAGGGCGACTCCAAGAACTCCGCCATCAAGCAGGTCGCCTCGGGCCGCTTCGGCGTCACGAGCCGCTACCTGACCAACGCCAAGGAGATCCAGATCAAGATGGCTCAGGGCGCGAAGCCCGGCGAAGGCGGCCAGCTCCCCGGCGGCAAGGTCTATCCTCCGATCGCCAAGGTCCGTCACTCTACCCCCGGCGTGGGCCTCATCTCCCCGCCCCCGCACCACGACATCTACTCGATCGAGGACCTCTCGGAACTCATCCATGACCTGAAGAACGCCAACCGCGCCGCGCGCGTCAGCGTCAAGCTCGTCTCGGAAGTCGGCGTCGGCACCATCGCCACGGGCGTGGCCAAGGCGCACGCGGACGTCGTCCTGATCTCGGGCTTCGACGGCGGCACGGGCGCTTCGCCCCAGACCTCCATCAAGCACGCCGGCCTGCCCTGGGAACTCGGCCTCGCCGAGACCCACCAGACCCTGGTCCTCAACAACCTCCGCTCCCGCATCGTCGTCGAGACCGACGGCCAGCTGAAGACCGGCCGCGACGTCGTCGTCGCAGCCCTCCTCGGCGCCGAAGAGTTCGGCTTCGCCACGGCCCCGCTGGTGACCCTCGGCTGCATCATGATGCGCGTCTGTCATCTCAACACCTGCCCGGTCGGCGTCGCCACCCAGGACCCTGAGCTGCGCAAGAACTTCACCGGTCGTCCGGAAGACACCGTGAACTTCATGCGCTTCATCGCCCAGGAAGTCCGCGAAATCATGGCCCAGCTCGGCTTCCGCACGCTCAACGAGATGGTCGGCCGCACCGACGTCCTCGAGGCCCGCCACGCCGTCGACCACTGGAAGGCCAAGGGCATCGATCTCTCCAAGCTCCTGTACTCGCCGAAGGTCGGCCCCGAAGTGGGTCGTTTCTGCACCGAGACCCAGGATCATGGCCTCGAGAAGGGCCTCGACCTCTCCGTCCTGCTGGCGAAGTGCCAGCCGGCCATCGAGAAGGGCGAGCCGGTCCGCTACGAAGGCGAGATCAAGAACATCCACCGCGTGGTCGGCACGATCCTCGGCAACGAGATCACCAAGCGCCACCCCGCCGGCCTGCCGGATGGCACCATCCACCTGAAGTTCAAGGGTAGCGCGGGCCAGTCCCTCGGCGCCTTCGTCCCCCCGGGCGTGACCATCGAGGTCGAAGGCGACGCCAACGACTACGTCGGCAAGGGCCTCAGCGGAGGACGCGTCATCGTCTACCCTGACGCCAAGGCGACCTTCCCCGCCGAAGACAACATCATCCTCGGCAACGTCGCCCTCTACGGCGCGACCTCCGGAGAAGCCTTCTTCCGCGGCATGGCCGGCGAACGCTTCTGCGTGCGCAATTCCGGCGTCACCACCGTCGTCGAAGGCGTGGGCGACCACGGCTGCGAATACATGACCGGCGGACGCGTCATCATCCTCGGCGCCACGGGCCGTAACTTCGCCGCCGGCATGAGCGGCGGCGTGGCCTACGTCCTCGACGAAAAGGGCGACTTCGCCACCCGCTGCAACAAGCAGATGGTCGGCCTCGAGAAGCCGGACGCCAACGATGCGGCCGAACTCCGCGGCCTCGTCGAGCGCCACGCCGAGCTCACGGGCAGCCTCAAGGCGAAGAAGCTCCTCGCCAACTGGGACGCCTCCCTCGCCAAGTTCGTCAAGGTGATGCCGAAGGACTACAAGCGCGTCCTCCAGGCCATCGCGACGGCCCAAGCCAAGGGTCTCAGCGGCGACGCCGCCCTCAACGAAGCCTTCGAGATCAACTCGCGCGACCTCGCCCGCGTCGGCGGCGGCTGATCACCCACCTCGTCCACACCAAGCACCTTCTGCACCATGGGAAAACCTACCGGATTTGTCGAATACCAGCGCGAACTCCCGCCTGACCGCGATGCCCTCACCCGCATCGGCGATTGGAAGGAGATCCACCATCATCACTCCGACGAGAAGCTCCAGAAACAGGGCGCCCGCTGCATGGACTGCGGCGTGCCGTTCTGCCACACGGGCAAGCTCATCAGCGGGATGGCCAGCGGCTGCCCGATCAACAACCTGATCCCCGAGTGGAACGACCTCGTCTACAAGGGCCTCTGGCGCGAAGCGCTGGAACGCCTCCACAAGACCAACAACTTCCCGGAATTCACCGGCCGCGTCTGCCCCGCCCCGTGCGAAGGCTCCTGCGTGCTCGGCATGAACAAGCCCGCGGTCACGATCAAGAACATCGAAGTCTCGATCATCGACAAGGGCTACGAGAACGGCTGGGTAATCCCCCGCGCCCCGTCGAAGCGTACCGGCAAGAAGGTCGCCGTCATCGGTTCCGGCCCCGCCGGCCTCTCCGCCGCCGCGCAGCTCAACTACGCCGGCCATAACGTCACCGTCTTCGAACGCTCCGATCGTCCGGGCGGCCTGCTGATGTATGGCATCCCGAACATGAAGCTCGATAAGAAGGACGTCGTGCTGCGCCGCATCTCCCTCCTCGAAGCCGAAGGCGTGACCTTCAAGTGCGGCGTCAACGTCGGCGTCGACGTCTCGCCCGAACAGCTCCGCAAGGACTTCGACGCGGTCATCCTTACCGTCGGCGCCACCAAGGGCCGCGACCTCCCCCTCCCCGGCCGTGACGCCAAGGGCATCCATCTCGCGATGGAGTTCCTCCACGCCAACACGAAGAACCTCCTGGACGGCAAGGCCCCCGACGCGACCATCACCGCCAAGGGCAAGGATGTCGTGATCATCGGCGGCGGCGACACCGGCACCGACTGCGTGGGCACCTCGCTCCGCCACGGCTGCAAGTCCGTCGTCCAGCTCGAGATCATGGCGAAGGCCCCCGCCACCCGCGCCAAGGACAACCCCTGGCCGGAATGGCCGAAGACCTACAAGGTCGACTACGGCCAGGAAGAAGCGGCCGCCAAGTACGGCTCCGATCCCCGCGTCTACCTCACCACGGCCACGAAGTTCGTCGCCGACGAACAGGGCAACCTCAAGGAAGTCCACACCGTCGAAGTCGAGTGGAAGAAGGACGACAAGGGTGTCTTCGGACCCCAGAAGATCGCCGGTACCGAAAAGGTCCGCCCGGCTCAGCTCGTCCTCCTCGCCATGGGCTTCATGGGTCCGGAACAGCCGCTCCTCGAAGCCTTCGGCATCGAGCGCGACGCCCGCTCCAACGCGAAGGCCGAGCACGAGAAATACGTGACCAACGTCCCGGGCGTCTTCGCCGCCGGAGACTGCCGTCGCGGCCAGTCCCTCGTCGTCTGGGCCTTCAATGAAGGCCGTGGCGCCGCCCGCGAGTGCGATAAGTTCCTGATGGGCAAGTCGGAGCTCCCCTAAGCCCCGCCCCCATCGACCGCCGAAGCCCGACTCCTTGAGTCGGGCTTCTTGTTGGCGAATCCGGCGACAAGCCTGATCGCCCGGGACCTAGCCAAGGTTGCCATGATAATCCAAGGACGAAGGATTGAAGGCCGGCGCGTGCGCGGTAGGGTTAAGCATGCGATACGCCCTGCTTGCTCTCCTCACGCTATGGCTGTCACCCCGCGCTCACGCGCTCTACATGCGGATCGATATCGAAAAAGTACCGGTCGAACGCATACTGGCCAATCTGCAGTCCAGATTGAAAGAGCAGCCTGACAGCATCGACCTTCACTATCAGCTGGCCCGCGCGCACGCGATGGCTGCATTTTCGGAGTCAGAGGAACTTCCGGTATATAAATCAGGTAAATATTTTCAAGGTCGGGTCATGTACTCGGAATTCGGCGGCGATAACGGCACCCCAGTCGATGGGGGATTCAGAAACGAAAGAACAGGAGGACTCAAGGGAAGGGACATCGGCAGAAATCTCTCCCGTGCGCTGAAACACTACGGAGAATCACTCAGACTGCTGCGTGAATCCAATGATATTGATGAAATCAAATCGAACGTGATATCGGTCCAATTAGGCTACGCTTGGTGCCTGGAAAAATCCGGCCTTCGTGTGCTATCCCTCGAAGTCTACCGACAGACCTTATGCATCGCATGGCAGGCCGAGATCAACGGCGCCTTCGACATCGAACGTTGGAAAAAAGGTGTCCGCCTCGAATTCAAGGACGTCATCAAAGACGAAGCGCCTGATATCTTCGATCGGTCATCCCTCGGACCCGGCATCGTCTTCAGCGAAGAATGCATAGGGTACATGCTTCGGCTCCTTGATAAACAAAAGGATGCGGCAGAAATAGGAGTCCTGAATTATCACATGGGTCGGCTGAAGAAGATGGGCCGCATGGTTACTCCCATCGTAATCCCACTGAGCGACGCTTCCTTTGAAAGTCTCGTCGACCGTGACGCCGGCGTGGCCTTCGACCTGGATGGCTCCGGACTCTCTCGCCACTGGGGATGGATCACGCCTAAGGCGGCCTGGCTGGTCTTCGATGCCAAAGAGAGCGGCCAGATCACCTCCGGGCTGCAGATGTTCGGGAACGTGACCTTCTGGATCTTCTGGCGCGATGGCTATCAGGCGCTGGGATCGCTGGACGCGAACGGAGACCAACTGCTCGAAGGCGAAGAACTAAGCGGGCTCGCCCTCTGGCACGACGCCAACGGCAACGGCATCAGCGAGCCTGGCGAAGTTAAGCCGGTGTCCGCCTATGGCATCGACCAGCTTTCCTGTCGCAGCGAGAGCATCGGTCCCGATCTGCGCCACAGTCTTCGGGGCGTCCGCTTCAAAGACGGCACCACCCGCCCCAGCTACGACTGGTTCGCTCCGATGAACGCCCCGGCGGCATCGAAATAAGGGGAAGGGTCCGTTATTGCCGAGCCTCGTGGCCGCCCCCACCCTGCCCTCGTGAGTACGCCCTCCCTCGAAGACCTGAAATCCGTCGCCCTGGCCACGGCCATCGCCGCCGGCGACCTGCTCGCCAAGGGCGCCCAGATGAAGGTCAACGCTTCGACGGATGATGACGTGAAGATGCAGGCCGACGTGGACTCGGAGCATCTGGTCCGCGACCGGCTCAAGGCCACGGGGATTCCGGTGATCGGCGAAGAACTCGGCGGCGACGCCTCCCTCTTCGACGGCGACAGCCTCTACTGGGTCGTCGACCCGCTCGATGGCACCTACAACTACCTTCGTCGCCAGCCCTCGACCTGCGTGTCGCTCGGCCTGATGCGCGGCAAGGAACCGGTGCTTGGCGTCATCCATGACTTCACCGCGAAGAAGACCTACCTCGGCGTCGTCGGCGACGGCAGCTATCTCAACGGCGTGCGCATCACGCCCGGCTGGGTCACCGACATCAAGGACGCTTGCATCATGACGGGCTTCCCCGCCGCCGCCGATAAGTCCGGC
>CAXNHL010000058.1:0-7338 GCA_964202105.1 Opitutales bacterium
ATGCGATACTCGTTCCACTCGCCTTCCTTGACGGCGGCGAGGACCGCGGCGGCGTCCTTGGATTCGGCGATGACCTTGTTACGACGGCTCTCGTCGTAGATCTTGCCATACCAGCCCTTACCGTAGTCGACCTGATAGCCGCTCATCTCAGAGCTGTTCGGTACGCGGACGCTGCGCATCTGGATGCCGCTGTTGACGAAACCCGTGCCGGTGAGGCGGAGCTTCACGCGCAGGTCGAAGTTCTGATAGGACTTCTCAGTCGCGAGGAAGAAGTTCTTCGGGACCTTGACCGTCGAGGAACCGCCGCGGATCTCGCCGTCCTCGACGCGCCACCAGGCGGCGTCGCCTTCCCAGCCCGCGAGGGACTTGCCGTCGAAGATCGGCACGGGGGCGGCATGGGCGGAAAGGGCGGAAAGGGCGAAGAGCAGAGCCAGGAGACAACGCATGGTGAAGGGGGTTAGGGAGAAACTAGCCGACGGCCGGCCGGCCACAACCTTACGCGTCATCTTGGCATGCAACCCGACCACCCTCAAAAGCACATTTCGCCCGCACCCCACGCTTGCGTCCGCAGGCCTTACCGCCTGTCTTCTGGGCATGTCCTCCGTTCATAACCTCGTCCGCGACTGCGCCTCGACCCTGATCCCCGCCGGGGATGTCGTCGTGCTGGAAAAAGGCACGGAAGTCACCGTCACCCAGGCCCTCGGCGGCTCGGTCACCGTCCGCACCCCGATGGGCCTCTTCCGCATCGCCCCGGCCGACATCGAAGCCCTCGGCGCCGACGCCGTCAGCCAATACGGCAAGAAGGACGAAGCCATCATCAGTGGCCCCGTGAACCAGGAAGCCCTCTGGGAAGCGCTCAAGGGCTGCTTCGACCCGGAGATTCCGGTCAACATCGTGGACCTTGGCCTGATCTATCACCTCGAACTCACCCCCGGCGAACGCGGTGGCCAGAAGGTCGCCGCCAAGATGACGCTCACCGCCCAAGGTTGCGGCATGGGGCCCGTCATCGCCGCCGACGCGAAGTCCAAGATGGAAGCCCTGCCCGGCGTCGAGTCCGCCGAAGTCGAGATCGTCTGGGACCCGGTCTGGAATCCGCGGATGATCTCCGAAGCCGGCCGTAAGCAGCTCGGCCTCGAGTGATGTCCGCGCCCGTCCAGTCCGCGACGGCCCTCTACCTGCACGTCCCGTTCTGCGCGTCGTCGTGCGACTTCTGCTCATTCTACCAGGAGCAGCCCAAGCGCGGCGAGATCGACCGCTACCTCGCCGCGATCGAACGCGAGATGGAGCTCCACCCGCCGGGCCGCGTCGAGACCGCCTTCTGGGGCGGCGGCACGCCGGGACTCCTGCCGGCTGATGACCTGCGTCGCCTAGGCCATGCGATGACCAAGGCCGCCGGCCGCCCCGGCGAATGGACCGTCGAACTCGCGCCTTCTTCGGTGCGCGCCGACAAGCTCGCCGCGCTCAAGGAGATCGGTGTCACCCGCGTGTCGATGGGCGTACAGAGCTTCGACGACGTCACGCTCGACGCGCTCGGCCGCCGTCACTCGCCCAAGCAGATCATGGAAGCCTGGGAGCTCATCGAGGCCGCCGGCTTCGCCTCGCGTAATCTCGACCTCATCTTCGCGATTCCCGGACAGGACGAGAAGCGCTGGACCGATGACCTCTGCCGGGCGATGGAGCTCAAGCCCGACCACCTCTCGACCTATTGCCTGACCTTCGAGGAGGACACCGCGATGTTCGTGAAGCTCTCGCAGGGCAAGGTGAAGATCGACCGCGAACTCGAAGCCTTCCTCTACCGGCGCACTTGGGAGACGCTCGCCGAAAACGGCTACGCGCAGTACGAGACCTCGAACTTCGCCCAACCCGGCCATGCCTGCCGGCACAACCTCATCACTTGGGAGATGGGCTCCTGGATCGGCTACGGCCCTTCGGCGGCCTCACAGTGGGGACACGTCCGCTGGACGAACCCGGCGAATCTCGACCAATGGGTCAAAGGCATCGAAGCCGGTCAGCCCGTGCGCGAGCAGGCGAAGGCGCTCAGCGCGCGCGACCTGCTCTGCGACGCCCTGGTCTTCGGTCTGCGTCTGAACGAAGGCGTCGACCCCTTCGCGCTCGCCGAGCGCTTCGAGACCCCGCTGCCGCAAGGCGTCCGCGAACTCTTCGCCGACCTCATCGAGGAGGAGATCATGGAACTGGCCGGCAACCGCTTCCGCCTGAACGGCGAAGGCCGCCTGCGCGCGGATGCCGTCGGCGTCGCCGTGCTCGAGAAATTCGACTGATGGACTACGCCCTCGGAGCCGCCTTCTTCTACGCCTGGTCCGTGACCTGCGCCCGGCGTAGCTCCGCGCACCATGGGCCGGACCTCGCGAACCTCGGACGCCTACTCGTCGCGATCGTCATCGTCGGCCTCTTCGTCGCCTTCAGCGGTCGTCATCCGTTCAGCGCCGGCTGGGGCTGGCTCCTGCTCGGCGGCGTGCTCGGCCTCGGCGTCGGCGACATCGCGCTCTTCCACGCGCTACCTCGGATCGGCGTCGGACTGACGATGCTACTGACGCAGTGCCTCGCCGCCCCGATCGCTCTGTTCCTCGAATACGAGATCCTCGGCCTTTCTCCGAACGGCCCGCAGTTGCTCTCCGCGCTGGTCATCCTCGCCGGCGTCGGCGTGGCACTCGGCGCCCCCGCCGAAGGCGACCCGGCGGACCGCCGCGCCGGCGTCTGGCTGGGCGTGCTGTCGGCCTTTGGTCAGGCCTGCGGCGCCGTGGGCACACCGATGGCTAAAGCAGCCTGCGACGCGGTCGGTGAGACCATTCCCGACGGCTTCGCTCAGGGCTTCGTCCGCCTGCTGGGCGGCGTGCCGATCGTGCTGCTCTTCGTGTTCTGGACCGCCCGCAAGGACGGCCTCCTCGCCAAACTAACCCGGCCCTACGCTTGGCGCACCGCGCCGATCTGGATGTTCATGAACGGCCTCGCGGGCCCTGCCCTCGGCGTGGCGTGCTACCAATGGGCGCTCACCAAGCATGATGCCGCGCTCGTGCTCAGCGTGGTCGCGTTGACTCCCCTGATCGGACTCGTGATGCAGTGGGCCGTCGAAGGACAGCGTCCGTCGTGGCGCCTCTGGCTCGGCGGCGCGATCGCCATCGTCGGCGTCGTCCTGCTACGCCAGCTCTAAGCCGAGGTCGCGTCGGTCTTCCGCTCCTGGGCGTCGACCACGACGGTCGTGACCAGATCCGAGCCGACGTTTGTCATCGAGCGGGCCATGTCGAGGACCCGGTCCACGCCGAGCACGATGCCGATGCCCTCAGGCGGAATACCGAAGGTCACCAGCAAGCCGGCGATGAGCGGCAGCGAACCTCCGGGAATGCCGGCGACGGCCACGGCGCTCAGCACCGAGAGGAAGAGCAAGGTCAGCTGCTGCCCGACGGAAAGGTCCACGCCGAAGACCTGCGCGACGAAGAGCACCACGCAGCCTTCATACAGGGCAGTGCCGCTCATGTTCATCGTCGTGCCGAGCGGCAGGACGAAGCCGGCCACGCTCGGCTTGAGCCCGAGAGTGTCCTTGGAACACTCCAAGGCGGCCGGGAGCGTCGCATTGCTCGAGCTCGTCGAGAAGGCGGTGATGAGTACGCCGCGGATATCGCGAAAGAACGCCAGGGGCTTGCGATCGGTCCAGAGGCGTAGCCAGAGCGACATCGTGCCGAAGAGATGGAGGAGCATCACCGCCAGGCAGCCGAGGGCGAAGACTCCGAGGGCGATCAGGATATCCAGGCCGACCTTGACGATGACGCCGTAAATCATGAGCGGTACGGCGAAGGGAGCGAGCCGCAGGGCGAGGCGGACGATGCCCGTCATGAGTTCCGAGACGAGGTCGAGGGCCGAGAGCAGCTGCTGACGCTTGGCCTCGGCGAGCTGGGTGCCGACGACGCCGACGAGCAACGCGAAGAGGATGAGCGGCAGGATGTCACCGATCGTGCCGTTGGTATGGCCGACGACGGCCCCGAAGAGGTTCTTCGGCATGAACATCTCGACGATGCCGGCCAAGGAGAGCGACGGGGTGGCCGCCGAGACGGCCACGTGCTTCTGCGCGGCGCCGCCGAACTCCTGCATGAGCATGGCCTTCGCGCTGGCGTCGAGATGATCGCCGGGACGGAGCACGTTCATCATCAGCAGCCCCAGGCCGACGGCGATGGCCATGTTGAGGAAAAAGAGCGCGAACGTCCGACCCGCGAGCGGACCCAGCCGGTCGAGACGGCCGAGCTGAGCGACACCGGCGGCGAGCGAGGCGAACACCAGCGGGATCACCACGAAGAACAACAGACGGAGGAAGACCTGTCCCAGCGGGTCGAAGACATTCGTCGAGACCTTCCGCATGAACTCCAGCGACGCGGGTGAATACTGTCCGAGCCCGAGGGTGGCCAGGCCGGCGACGACGCCGAAGAGCAGTCCGTAGAGGATACGGTTGGCAAGGGGACGATTGGTTTCGGCCATGGGGGTTAGGGTTATCTTTAGGAGCGACTGCGGCTGGCTTCCACTTTAAACAAACCGCGCCCCATGAATGCCCTGTCCTTACTGCTCGTCACTTGCCTGAGCCTTGGCGCCGCCGAAGTCATCCCGCCCACGCCGAAACAGACCATGCCCGTCGCCTCGGCGGAAGAGACCTTAGGCTGGAAGCAGCTCTTCGACGGCAAGACCCTCAAGGGCTGGACCGGCGACCCCGTCTACTGGCGCTGCGAGAACGGCGTGCTCGTCGGCGAGATCACCCCGGAGACCATCGTGAAGCGCAACACCTTCATCATCTGGGAAGGGTCCCTGCCCAGCGATTTCGAGCTCAAGGCGGAGTATCGCATCTCCGAGCGTGGCAACAGCGGCATCAACTACCACAGCGCCGACGTCGCGGGGCTGACCTACGCCCTGACCGGACCGCAGGCCGACATCGACGGCCAGAACCGCCACACCGGCCAGAACTACGAGGAGCGCGGACGCACGTTCAATGCCCTCCGCGGCCAGATCACCCGCATCCGCCCGGGGCAAAAGGCCGAAGTCGTCGGCTCGGTCGGCGACCCGAAGGAACTCGCCACCTTCATCCGGAACGGCGATTGGAACGAGTATCACCTCATCGTCCGCGGTGGCACGCAGGTCCACCTCCTGAACGGTCACGTCATGAGCGTGGTCATCGACGACGACGCGGCGGCCCGCCATCCCGAAGGCAAACTCGGCGTCCAGGTCCACGTCGGCCCGCCGATGAAGGTCGAATACCGCAACTTCCGCGTCAGGCAGCCCTGAGGCCGGATACGCCGTTGCCCTCGGCCCGCCGCCGGCTTGGATAGACCCATGAGCCGCCCCGCCCTCACCCTGCTTGCCTTGCTGAGCTGGACGCTCGGCGGCTTGGCCGCCGCACCCAGCGGCTGGTCCGAACAAAGCCCGCGCGATGAGCTCAGGCCCGGGTTCAGTCGCGAGGGCCAGGTGCTGGTCATCACCCATGACGAACGCGCAGGCCTCGACGGCTGGTATCAGCAGACCTTCACCGTTCAGGGCGGAGACTTCATGAAGTTCAGCGCCACGCGTAAGACGACAGCGGTCGAGAATCCTCGTCACAGCGGACTCGCGCGCATCGTGTGGACGGACGCCAAAGGCAGGATCGTACCGGCGGCCGTCGCCGGAGCCTCCGCCGAACCGGAACACCCGCTCGACGGGCCCGGCGACGCGCAAGGCCGCACGACGCTGACCGGAACCTACCAGGTCCCGCCGAAAGCCACGCAGGCGATCGTCGAACTGCACCTCCAACATGCGCCCCGCGGGAAGGTCGAATGGAGCGACATCGTCTTCGAACAGACCGTCGCCCCGGCGTCGCGCAAAGTGCGTCTGGCGACCGTCCAATACGTCCCTAGCGGCAAGTCCCCTCGTCGGAACTGCGAGGAATACGCCCCGATGATCGCCGAAGCCGCCAAGCAGCAGGCCGACCTCGTCGTCCTCGGCGAGACCGTGCCATACGTGAACGTCCGGCAGACGCCGGCGGAAAACGCCGAGGCGATTCCCGGCCCGACGACGGAATATTTCGGCGGCCTCGCCAAGCAGCACGCCCTCCACATCGCCGTGAGCCTTTATGAACGCGACGGCCACCTTGTCTATAACACCGCGGTGCTGCTCAGCCCCGCAGGCCAACTCCTCGGCAAATACCGCAAGGTCTGCCTCCCGCATGGTGAAGTCGAGAAGGGCGTCGCGCCCGGCGCCGACTATCCGGTCTTCCAGACGAAGTTCGGCAAGGTCGGCCTGATGATCTGCTACGACGGATTCTATCCCGAGGTCGCCCGCGCGCTGACCGCCAACGGCGCCGAAGTCATCGCCTGGCCCGTGTGGGGCTGCGATCCGCTGCTCGCCCGGGCGCGCGCCTGCGAGAATCGCGTCTACGTGGTAAGCAGCACCTTCACCGATCCGAAAATGGACTGGATGGTCTCGGCGGTCATCGATCCCACTGGCAAGGTCGTCGCCCAGGCCAAGGAACGGGGCAGTGTCGTCGTCCACGAAGCCGACCTCGCGAAGCCACTTGTCGGCCCCTATAACCTAGGCGACTTCCGCGAGATGGTGCAGCGGCATCGGCCCACGCCTGCCAAGTAAACCGGCTCAGGCGAGTTCCGCGGCGATCGCATCCCAGAGGGCGATGCGCGCCTCGATGGCGGCGACAGAGGCCACGGCCGCTTCGTCCCACTTGCGGTCATCTTCACCGCAGAGAAGTTCGACCATGCGGAGCGAGATCGCGCCGTGGTGGCCGCCGTCGACCTCGATGTGTCGCTCGAGATAATAGCGGAAGGTATCGAGCTTGCCGGGGTATTCACGGCTGAGGCGGGAGACCAGCTCCGTGAACATGTCGGGAATCAGATCCTCGCGTCCGAAGGTGAAGGCCGCGGCGACCTCATGGGACTTCCCGTTTGTGGCCAGGGCGAAGGTCGCACCGGAGAACGCGGCGGCGCCAGCCGGGACCCCAGCGGAGACCAGCGCGGCAGCGGTCGAGCCGCCCGCGCGGACGGACGCGAGCGCCTTGTCGACGGCGGACGTATCGGATCCGGCTTCATGCATCGCGCGCAGGTAGAGATCGAAGTGCGCGATACGACCGCCACGCGGATCGACGTCCGATTCCTCACCACAGACAATCTCGTTGATCAGGAAGCGGACTTCCGCGTCGCCGACCGGCACCCAGGGGACCGTCACGCAGGTGAGGTCGCGCTGCAGGCGCTTCAGGAGCGACATAAAATCCCAGACCGCGAAGACGTGCGAACGCATGAACACGCGCACGTCGTCGAGCGAAGCCATCCGGGCATACAGCGGGTGCGCGAGCAAGCGGGC
>CAXNHL010000059.1:0-7236 GCA_964202105.1 Opitutales bacterium
GGGGCATGCGCGGATGAAGGCGATGATCCCGACCTTCGACCTGGATATCAAGCTCCCTGAGAACGCCGAGCAGTTCCGCGAGTATAGCCTGCGAGCGGATAAGATCCTCGGGCTCCGGGCAAGCTGACCGGCGGATTTACCCTAGAAACTAACCCTTCACCGCGAGCCGCGGTACGAATCGGAGAAGTTGGGATTCGCAGGAATACTTCTTTATTCTAGCCCTACCATGCATTCGGGACGACCTGGCCCATCATCTCCTTCGCATGGGCGCAAGCGATCACGAACGGCGCTTGAGAATCCACCACAGCAGCCCAATCGCCGCTAGGAACAGCACGATGATGATGCTCCATGGCGTTGCGATGGTTGGTGCTTCCGTCGCAGCAGTCTTAGCTATGGTTGGCGTCTCTGAACTGATAGCGGTTTTCGTTGATCCTGCAGACTGCACCTCGGATTGAGGCTTCGGCGCGGGTTTTGCTTGCGACGACACTTTAGATTGCGATGCGCCTGGTTCGACAGGCTTTCTCAAACTGAACTCTGACTCGATGGGGTGCTTATTCACCATCTCATTAAATCGAACCTTGTCCCAAATTGGCGTGCATGTTTGCTGCGCCTTTACGAAGAATGGCTTAGCTTCGAATTCATTGATATATTGGCAAGTTACGGAAGTTGCCCCTTCAGGATGTATGGAAACGGCAACATCTCCTTCAGATCTTTTTTCCTTAATTTTAGGAACAAAAAAAGCATATATATCACTAAAAGCGAAGGTGCCCGCTGGACATCTAGCCCCATCCTCCATCAGTGAACCAAACTGGAGATGAGCCGAACCATCCGTTCTTATCCTTAATCGCCATCCACTATCTGCCGTGGAAAGAATTATTTCACCGGTTTGATTCAGTGACGGTATGGGCTCTGCGGCCATTACAGTTCCCGCGTAGGCACATAGTAAGACGATTATTTTAAATAGCATTTTCATCATAACCAACCGTCCGGTCTTACTTCTGCACGTAGCGAATGGATGAAAGTCGATCCCGCCCTCAGACGGTGAAGTCAAAGACCATCACCCGCTCGAGGTTCGGGACGACGACCTCCTTCACGCGCTCGTGCTCGGGGTGCGGGAGGTAACGGTCGCGACTCTGGGGAGAGTCGAAGGTCATGACAAACCCGTGCGTGAAACCGTCGTTGAGGCCTTCGTCGCTCTGGTAGACGCCGTGCTGCATGGAGAGCAGTCCGGGGATCTTGCCGACCATGCCGCGCATCTCGGCGAAGCAGCGGTCGATCTGGGCCGGGGTGACGCCCTGCTTGAAGACGAATGCTCCGTAGTGGTAGACCATTTGATTAGGGGGCAAGGTGACAGGGGGACACGGTGACAAGGGGCAGACACATGTCGCTTATTTCTGAGAGACCCAGGTGAGGGAGTTCAGGAGGAGCTGCTTGTAGGCCGGGTGGTCGTGCGACTTCTCGTCGTGGCCGAGGGCGATGCAGACCACGCGGGCGCCGGGATACTTGACGGTCCAGACGGACGGCAGGATGTTCGAGAGGCCCTCCTTGGGCGTCTGGCGAGGAATGGTGCCGAGGACGTCGGCGCCTTCGGGACGGGTGAGCTCGATGTTATAACTCTCGTCGTTGATCACGAAGGTAGCAGGAACGCCCTTCATGATCGGGTGCTCGGGCTTGGTGACGGTGAAGGTGAAATCGCTATGGCCGTGGTTACGCGAACCGCCGCACACGAACTCGTCGTTATACTTGGTGGTCAGCGGCCAGTTATACCAGGTGGCGGCATGCAGGAGGACGATGCCCTTCCCGGCCGCGGCGAAGTCACGGATAGCCTTCTGGAACTCCGGCGTGCCGAACTGGGCATGATTGCCGCTGAACACGAAGAGGTCCGCCTGCGGGAGCAGCGCGAGGGTCTCCTTGAGGTTCGGCGTCGAAGCGACGTCATAACCGGCTGCCTTGGCGGTCAGGGCGTCCGTGCCGAGGAAGAAGGCCGGGAAGTTGTGCGAACTGCCGGCGCCGGAGACGAGCACCCGGAGCTGGCCGGCCTTACGCGGAGCGAAGGCCTGACCAAAAGCCTGAGTGGTCTTGGGATTGTCCTTAGGGAGGAGGTCGCTGGGCCCTTCGTTGGCCTTGCCCTTCTTCTTACCGGCCTTGGGCGCACCGTCGTCCTTGCCAGGAGGCGGGTTGGGCGGACCGCCGATCTCGATCGTGACTGCTACCGTAGTCGGGGCGATTTCGGTGTCGGCGGAGCTCAGGACGAGCTTGTCGATGATCTCATTGCTCTCGACCGGGATCCAATGCGTACGGACCTGACGACCGTCGCCGGAGAGGAGCTGACGGGCGGACTTGGACTTCGGGACGTCACCCGTGCCGTTGTAGTCGGCGAAGTCGACGCCGCCGTAGAAGATCTTCTTCTGTACCTTGCCGCTGAGGAAGTGGACCTCGGCGATCATCGCGATGGCGTCGCCATGGGCGCCCCAGCCGCCGACGGCGCCGAGGAAGTGGATGCGATTCGCCACGGAACCGACGGGGATCTCGACCTTCTGAGCGAAGCTCTTGGAGTAAGCGCCTTTGAACGCACCGCCCTTGAGCACGATGACATTGAGGCCGTCCTTGGCGCCCTTGGGGTCGATGACCTTGTAAGGCACGCCATTAGACTCGACCTGGCCGAACTTGGCGAACGGTAAGGTATCCCGCTTGGCTTCCTTGCTGGCGTAGAGGCCGGTGTTCGTCGAGGCGGTGAAGGCCGCGCGAAGGTCGAGCAGACGGAAACGGCCGACGGTCTCGCCTTCCGGGCTGATGGCCACGCTGCGGAGGTAGGCGATGACGTTACGCAGACCTTCGGCGCCAAGCGACTCGAAGCCTTCCGGCATCAAGGAGTTCGGGCTGCGCTCGCGGCTGACGATATCAGCGACCTTGAGCTCGGCGGACTGACCGGCCGGAAGCTTGAGCTTCACGAAGGTCGGATTCTCGCTGCCGATGAGGGCGGAGTATTGCGTGCCGTCCTTCATCTTGAAGTTCCAGGTGCGGTGCTCGTCGTCGACCATGCGATTCGGATCGACGATATGCACGAGCATCTCGGCCGGCGGGTGCGAGCCGATGCCCTGCAGGTTCGGACCGAATTCATTGCCGACGTTGCCGATCTTATGGCAGGTCTGGCAGACGGCGACGAAGAGTTCCTTGCCCTTGGCGATGTCGCCGGGCTTTTCCACCTCGGAGCGGAGCTTCGAGACGATATCATCCTTGGCCGGGCTGCTGCCGGCGTTCAGTTTGGCCAGGACGGTGGCGGCGCGCTTGGCGATGGCTTCGTCCGGGTGACGCACGAGCTGGGAGACCTGCATGGGTCCGAGCTGCATCGCGGAAAGCGACTTGGCTTCGAGGGCGTCCAGCACCAGTCCGGCCCACTCGGCACGGCCGACGAGCGCGGAGAACAAGGTGGCGCGATAGGCACCGGCCGACTTCGGGAAGGCGCCGTAAAGCAGCTTGCCGACGGAAGCATCGCCACTGGCGGCGAGGGCGCCGGCGGTGGCGACGGCCACGGCCTCACGGGAGCCAGCGAGGGCCTGGGCGAGCGCCGAATCAATCTTGGCGTCGGTCTTACGCAGAAGGACCAGTACCCGGACCGCGTCGACCTGGGTATCGACGGGAGATTTGCCATCGGCGACGACGGCGAGCAGGCGGCCCGCGACCGCGGAGAGTTCGGACTTCAGGCTGTCGTCGGCGAACCAAAGGGCGGCGATGGCGGCCGAGGCGGTGGCGACCTCCGTATCCTTGCCGCTCAGCAAGGTGCGGAGAGTCTGCCGGGCTTCGTCGGTCGCGCCGGGCGCGGCGATGCGGCGGGCGGAGATCTCGCGGAGAATGGCCGAGGAGAGCTTCCCATCGGTCGAAGCGGCGGCGGCGCGCATCACCCGCAACGAAGCATCAGGCGAAAGCGTGGCGGCGAGGGAGACGGCGAAATCCGTGCGAGCCTTGGCCTTGCCTGAGAGCATCACCTGGAGGGTGGCCGCGGGGTTGGCCGAAGCGGCGGCGGTAGCCGTGGCGGCTTCGTGGTCGTTCGTCCACGCAGAAAGCAGGAGCGCGCCGGATTCGGCGTCGAGTTCAGCCGCACCAAGGGCACGCACGGCGGCAAGACGTACCCGGGCGTCCTTGTCAGCGATGCCGGCCTTGAGCGTGGCGACGGGGAGGGCCATGCGCGCGGCTTCGGCGACGAGGAAGGCGTTCTTGCGGATCGCGGCGGATGAATCGGCGGCGGCAGCCACGACCAGTCCTGTTTCCAGACGTTCGAGGCGCTGCAAGGCCCAGAGGGCGAGGACGCGGCCCTCGGGGATGGCGTCGGATCGGACCAAGGCGTTGAGCTGGCCGGTCGAGGAGGCCTGCAAGCCCGCATCTCGCTCCATCAGCACGCGGAGGGCGTTGAAACGGACCACCTTGTTCGGGTGACTGAACGCGGCGATGATGCCGGCGACATCCGCCTTCGAAAGGTCCGGTATCGCGAGTTTAGGAGCGGTGTCATGCTGGATGCGGTAGATGCGACCGAAATAGTGCTCGCGGTCGGGACGCACGGAAGCGCCGGACTTGCTGTGCAACGGGCCACGGGTGTCGTTGTGCGCGACGACCGGGGTGTAGAAATCGAGGACGTAGAGCGCGCCATCCGGACCGAAGGAGACGTCGATCGGACAGAACCAATGGTCCAGCGAGCGGAGCCACTCGCGGTCCTTGAGGGTGACTTCGCCGAGGAAGGTCGGGCCAGCGGGGACGAGCTTCTCGAAGTGGATGACGTCCAGAATCGGCTCGGTGATGAAGATGGTGTCGCGATACTCCTCCGGCCAGGCTCCATGTTCCTGCACGGCCACGGAACAGGCGGCGGTGTAGTAACCGACTTGGTCGATCTGCAGCAACGGAGCCCGGTCAGGCAGGTCTTTACGCAGGACGGGGCGGCGAGGGTTGACGGCGTTGAAGGCCTTGGCCGGCGTACCCGGGGCCTTGGCGAGGATGGACTCAGAAAGCACGACGTGTTGGATCGGATTGCCGGTCGTCGCCTTACCATGGAAGAGTTCCATGTCGGAAGTGACCTCGTTGCCGAAGCTGTTGCCGCCCTGTGAAGCGATCTGCTCGATGGCGGACCCGTCCGGCTTGAAACGGAACGTACCGGAAGAAAGACGGACCTTGCGGTCAGGCTGAGCGACCGGGAAGACTTCGCCACCGCCGCCGTTGCTGGCGTAAACCCAACCGTCCGGAGCGAGGATGAAGTGATTGGCGACAAAGTGCGTGTCGCCAGGAGTGAAGCCGCCGTAGAGGACGACTTCCTTGTCCGCCTTGCCATCGCCGTTCGTGTCGCGGAGCCAGACGATGTTCGGCTGGCAGACGACGATCACGCCATCCTTATAGTGGCAGAAGCCGGTGATGAGTTCGAGGCCTTCGTGGAAGAGTTGCTTCTGGTCGGCCTTGCCGTCGCCGTCGGTGTCGACGAGGACGCTGATCTTGTCCTGCGCCGGTCGGTCATAGCTTCCAGGGACCAGCACCCCGCCCTCGCGCCAGGATTCGGCGGTCAGCGGTCGGCGACCGTTCGGGTATTCCGGAGTCTCGGCGACCCAGAGGCGGCCACGCTCGTCCCACTGCACGGCGATAGGTTTGTTTATGAGGGGTTCGTTCACGACGACGCTGGCTTTGAAGCCGGGCTGCATCTGGAAGGCGGCGATGGCCTTCTCGGCGCGACTCGGACCGCCGACGGGGTAACGCATGTCGGCCAGGTCCTTAGGCGTGCAGAGTTCATCGACATTGGTGCGACGAGCGGCCCAGGCGATGCCACGCTTGATGAAGGTGCGGTAACTGGCGTGGGCGAGCGTCTCAGCTTCGCCCTGCAGGAAGACCGCGGAACGAAGGCGGCTATTCTCAAAGACCCAGGCCTGCGGCTGGATGTCATAGACCGAAGCTTTATCAGAGACTTCGGCGATGTTCTTACGATTGGCGCTCACCTTCGAGGTGAACGAAGCGGCGAGCACGTGGATCTTCTCGTTGAGCTCGAGATTGAAGACCGTCTGGTCGGTGACGTCGAAGGTGGAAGCGTCTTTGGCGAGAGGATGGGAGTCGGTCCGGACGTTGAGCATCATCAGCGTGCGGAAGCGGCGGCTCTCCGGCGTCCAACCCGCGCCGAACGTGTCGCGCGCCCAGGAGGCGGACGGGCCGGCGATGGCGCCGCGCAAGGCGACGAAACTGATGCCGCGGTTCGAGAGGTCGGCCAAGGCTGCGCGATCGATGACTTCGTAAGGAGCATAGTCCTTACGATAAAGGACGATGACCTCGTCCTTGTCGTGCTTAGCAGAAAGGATGTCACGCGGACGGTCCGCTTCGGTCACCACGGCGCCGGCGGCAGTGAGCTCGGCGACGAGCGATTTGACGGCGGTAGGGTCGTCGGCGACGACGGTCACCTTGAGCGGGGCGGCGCCAAGGACGGCGGCGGCACAGGCCAAAGCGAAGCACAGGAACGGGGCGATGCGGGGAAGCATGGAGTCATCAAAAGAAGCCTCCGTCCGCCTACAACACTTAGGAGTATCCCTAACCGCAACCCGACCCCTCTCAAATGCACATTTCCCGCCGATTGCGGGGTCAGGCCTCGGCCCGGAAGTGCGAGGGGGCGTGCCCGGTCGACTTCTTGAAGGCTGAGGAAAAGCTGTTGCCGTTGGCGAAACCGACCTTGTGGGCGATGACGGCCAGTTTGTCGTCGGTCTCGCTGATCAAGCGGATGGCCTGCTGGATACGCAGGTGGGTCAGGTGGTTCATCGGCGTGCGCCCGATCTCCTTCAGGCAGAGACGGCGGAGGTGTTCGAAACTAAGCCCGGACTCCCGGGCCAGCGACTTGGTGTCCCAAGCGAAGTCCAGCCGGCCCTGCACCAGATCCCAAAGACGTTGGACGCGCGGGTCGCCACGGAAGCTGCCGGCAAAACTGCGGACGTAGTCATAAGTCAGTTCAATCCATTGATGACTGCGACGGGAGACCCCGGCGCCCTTGAGCTCGGCGAGCAGACCGGTGATGGCCGCACGTAAGGGCTCGGCATCGAAATCGGCGAGCACGGGGGAACTGGCCCGAAAGATGGTATTGGAGCGCACGCCGCCCGAGAAACGAATCCAGCAGAAATCCCACCGTTTGCTTCGACCGATGCGAAAAGAGTTCCGGATGCCGGCGGGCTGCAGGCAGGCCTGCCCCTCTGAGATGGTCCGCCAGCGGCCATCGACCCAGACCTG
>CAXNHL010000060.1:0-7232 GCA_964202105.1 Opitutales bacterium
GCGCCGGCCTGGATCTCCAGCATCTTACGCTGCACGCCCGGATCGTTCTGCTCGGAGTAGGCCGGAGCGATCTCCTGGCCGTTGATGCAGAGCTCGAAGACATCGATGGTCGAGTCGTCGCCGATGGTGACCTTGGCGAGCGGGCAGAGCTCCTTCGGGATGTGCGTGACGAAGGTCGGCTGGATGAGACCCGGCTCGATGAGTTTGCCGAAGACCTCGTTGGTGACCTCGAAATCTTCCCAGTCGGTGCGCGGTTCATGGAGGCCGAGGGCCTTGCACGCGGCGATCTTCTCTTCCTTCGTGCGCGAGAACCACTGCGGGTCGCCCGTGCGCTCGAGGATGAGGTCCTTATACTTCGCTTCGCGCCATTCGCCGCCGAGTTCGATGGCGACGCCGTCCGGGCGGACGACGCTGGTCGTGCCGAGGACTTCCGCGCAGACCTTTTGAATCATCGAGCGGACGAGTTCCATCATGCCGCGGTAATCGGTATAGGCCTGGTAGGCCTCGAGCATCGTGAACTCAGGGCTGTGCTTCACCGAGACGCCTTCGTTGCGGAAGACGCGGCCGATCTCGAAGACGCGGTCCATGCCGCCGACGAGGCAGCGCTTGAGGTGCAGCTCGAGGGCGATGCGCAGGTAGAAGTCGCAGTCGAGGGCGTTGGAATGCGTCTCGAACGGACGGGCCGCGGCGCCGCCGGCGATGGCGTGCAGGGCCGGGGTCTCGACTTCGGTGAACTGACGGCTCCAGAGGAAGCGGCGGATCGATTCGACGACGCGGCTACGGATGAAGAGACGGCGACGGGACTCCTCGTTGACGACGAGGTCGAGGTAGCGCTGACGGTAGATCTTCTCGGCGTCGGTCAGGCCGGCCCACTTCTCGGGCAGCGGACGGAGGGACTTCGAGACCAGCTTGTATTCGGCCACGCGGACGGTGACTTCGCCCGTCTTCGTACGGAAGAGCTTGCCGCGGACGCCGACGAAGTCGCCGGAATCGACCATCTTCTTGAAGTGGGTGTCGTACGCGTCGCCCAAGGCGTCGCGGGTGAAGTAGGTCTGGATGATGCCGCCGCGGTCGAGCAGCTTGACGAAGCTGGCCTTGCCCATGACGCGCAGGGCGACGATGCGGCCGGCGACGGAGACCTCGGGACCTTCCTCGACGCCTTCGGGGAGGAGGGCCGGGCATTCGTTCGAGACATGGGTCTGGTCCCACTCGGCGCGGAACGGGTCTTCGCCCGCGGCGCGGAGCAGGGCGAGCTTCTCTTTCCGGACCGCGTGGAGGTCGTGGGAGATCGCGTTGAGGTCGGGCTTTTCGCTCATGTGGGCTACCCGCAAGGGGTGTCTCCGGGAAGGCGGGGAGGCAAGGGCGAAAGGTTCGGCTTTCCGTGTTGCGGCGGGGGCTTTCCGGAGAATAACCGAGACCCATGAAGGCCTACCTCGACCTGCTTCGCCACGTCCGGCAGCACGGAGAAATCCGGGGCGACCGCACCGGCACGGGCACGATCGGCATCTTCGGGGCGCAGCTCCGCTTCGACCTCGCCGAAGGCTTCCCGCTGGTGACGACCAAGAAGGTCCACCTCAAGTCGATCACGCACGAGCTGCTGTGGTTCCTCTCCGGCAGCACCCAGAACGCCTGGCTCACCGAGCGCGGCGTCAGCATCTGGAACGAGTGGGCCACCGAAGAGCAGTGCGCCAAGTTCGGCCGCTCCGCCGGCGACCTCGGGCCCGTCTACGGCCATCAATGGCGTAATTTCGGGGCGACGAAGAAGCCGGACGGCACCTTCGCGAACGACGGCGTCGACCAGGTCCGTCGCGTGGTCGAAGAGATCAAGCGCAACCCTTCGAGCCGCCGCCTGATCGTCTCCGGCTGGAATCCCGAGGAGGCCGACCAGGTCGCCCTGCCGCCCTGCCACACGCTCTTCCAGTTCTACGTCTCGACCGACGGACGCCTCAGCTGCCAGCTTTATCAGCGCAGCGCGGACCTCTTCCTCGGCGTGCCGTTCAATATCGCCAGCTACGCGCTGCTCACGCACATGATCGCGCAGGTCACGGGCCTGAAACCGGGCCATTTCGTGCATACCTTCGGCGACGCGCACATCTATTCCAACCATGTGGAGCAGGTCGATCTGCAGCTCTCGCGCGAGACGCGCGCCCTGCCCCGCCTGGTGCTGAACCCCGACGTGAAGGACCTCTTCGCGTTCAAGTTCGAAGACATCTCCGTCGAAGGCTACGACCCGCATCCGGCGATCAAGGCGCCGGTGGCCATCTGAAGTCGTGGACCTCGGCCGACCGCTCATCGCCATCGCGGCCGTCGCGCGCAATCGCGGTATCGGCCTGCACAACAAGCTGCCGTGGCGCATCCCGGAGGACTTCGCGTTCTTCAAGGCGACCACCATGGGCCAGGTGCTGCTCATGGGACGGAAGACGTATGAGTCCATCGGCCGGCCGTTGCCTGGGCGCACCACCGTCGTGCTCAGCCGCTCTGGTTTCAGCGCGCCCGGCGTGATCGTCGCCAAAGACTGGCAGGAGGCCGCCCTGGTCGAGCCGTCCAAGACCCTTTTCCTCGCCGGCGGGGCCGCCCTTTATGCGGAAGCCCTGCCCTGGTGCGCCGAGCTGATCCTCACCCACGTGGCCATGGAGCCCGAGGCGGACGCCTTTTTCCCGGACTGGACGGGGCGGTTCGACGCCGGGGAGGTCATTGCCCAGCACCCCACCTGCGAGATGCGCCGGCACCGGCCCCTCTAAGGTATTGACTGATTTCGGTCATAATTGAGGGATCGGGGGCGGCCGGGGGCTTATGACCCCCATAAAGTGGCAAAAAAGGGCGTTTAGGGGCGTTTTCTCCTTTCCAATGCCCACCCCCACCCTACCTTCCGCCACATGCCGGACGGCCTGTTTATTTTCTTCGCTGCCCTGACCCTCGGGGCGGCTCTTCTCTTGGTCCTCAGCCGCAACGCGGTGACCTCCGCCATGGGGATGATCCTGGCCCTGGTCGGGGTGGCCGCGGACTTCTTCCTCCTCGACGCCTACTTCCTCGGCGTCCTGCAGGTCCTCGTCTACGCCGGCGCCGTCATGGTGCTGTTCCTCTTCATCATCATGCTGCTGGATACCGAGGACGCGCAGGGCGCGTATCCTTGGAAGACCGCCGCGCTCGGCCTGGCCGTCTTCTTCCTCCTCGCCGCCTCCGTCGTCTGGCTCTTCCACTGGTCGGGCGCCGTCTCGACCGTCAAGGCCGGCGCCACGCCGCCCGAGCTGTCGACGAACCCCGCCGAATTCGTCACCGCCGCCAAGGCGTTCGGCCGACTCCTCTACTCCAAGTATCTCCTGCCGCTGGAAATCGCCGGCTTCCTGCTCCTCGTCGCCCTCGTCGGCGTCGTGTCACTGAGCAAGGACAACCCCGAGAACCAAGCCTGAGCACGCCGCCATGGAAAACACCGCCCTCGCGCATCACCTCCTCCTGGCCGGACTCCTGTTCGTGCTCGGCCTCACCGGCGTGCTCGTGCGCCGCAACCTGCTCGTCGTCTACATGTGCCTCGAGCTCATGCTCGCCGCCGCCACGCTCGCGCTCGTCGCCTTCTCGCGTTTCAACCGCACCATGGACGGCGCCGTCCTCGTCTTCTTCGTCATCACCGTCGCGGCCGCCGAGGTCGCCGTCGGCCTGGCGCTGATCGTGGCCCTGTTCCGCAAGCGCGGCACCGTGCAGTCCGACGCGCTCACCACCCTCCGCGACTAAGCCTTTTCCGATGTCCCCCGACTTTTCGTCCCTGGTCCACTGGATCCTGTTCCTGCCGCTGGGAGCCGCCGCGTTCTCCGCGCTGTTCCTGCGCCGCGCGGGCGGTTTCGCCGCCTGGTTCTCCACCGCCGCGGCCTTCGGCATCGCCGGCCTCTCGCTGTATCTCCTCGCCCAGGGCGCCGACGTCCGCTGGCACGTCGAACTCGCCAAGTTCGGCGGCGTGAGCCTCGGCTTCGGCTACCTCCTCGACGCCAACGCGCGCCTGATGCTCTTCGTGGTCTCGTTCGTCGCCGCGTGGATCCACCTCTTCTCCGTCGGATACATGCAGGAAGACGGGGCCCGCGGCCGTTTCTTCGCCGGTCTCTCGATCTTCATGTTCTCCATCCTGGGCATCGTCGTCGCCGACAACCTGCTCATGACGTTCATCTTCTGGGAACTCGTGGGCTTCAGCTCCTACATGCTGATCGCGCATTACTTCGACAAGGATTACGCCGCCGCCGCTTCGAAGAAGGCGTTCATCGTCAACCGCGTCGGCGACCTCGGCTTCATCCTCGGCATCGCCATGTGCCTCTCGCTCTACGGTACGCTGGACTTCGCCGCGCTCAAGGACCACGCCGCCGCCGCCAAGACCATCCCCGTCGCCGTCGGCGCCCTGCTCATGTGCGGCTTCCTCGGCAAGTCCGCCCAGTTCCCGCTCCACGTCTGGCTCACCGACGCCATGGCCGGCCCGACGCCGGTCTCCGCGCTCATCCACGCCGCGACGATGGTCGCCGCCGGCGTCTACTTCATGGCCCGCGTGAGCTTCCTGCTCGCCCCGGAAGTCCTGGAGTTCATCGCGATCTCCGGCGCCGGCATGGCCGCGCTCGCCGGCCTCTGCGCCCTCGCCCAGACGGACATCAAGAAGTCCCTCGCCTACTCCACCCTCGCGCACCTCGGCATCATGGGCTGCGCCCTCGGCCTCGGCCACCCGGAGCTCGCGCTCATGCACATGGCCATGCACGCGTTCTTCAAGGCCACGCTGTTCCTCGGCGCCGGCTCGGTCATCCACGGCTGCCACCACGAGCAGGACATGCTCAAGATGGGCGGCCTGCTGAAGAAGATGCCGCTCACCGCCGCGACGTTCATCGCCGCGACGCTTTCGAACTGCGCCGTGCCCTTCCTCGCCGGCTGGTATTCCAAGGACGCCATCATCGAGGCCGCCTGGCATGACGGACACTTCGCGATCTTCGCCTTCCTGTCCCTCGCCGCGCTCGCGACCTGCCTCTACAGCGGCCGCATGCTCCGCCTCGTCTTCCTCGGCGAAGCCAACTCCGAAGAAGCGTCCCACGCGCATGAGTCGCCTTGGACGATGACCCTGCCGCTCGTGGTGCTCGGCCTCGTCTATTCCGTCGCCGGCGGTTTCCTCGCCTCGACCCTCCTGCCCGCCGGTTCGCTGCAGCCGATCAAGCCCGCCCTCGACGCGATCGCCTTCCACCTCACCGCCCCCTCGACGATCGTCGGCCTCGTCTCGCTCGTCGTCGGCCTCCTCGGCGCCCTGAAGTTCTACGGCTCCGTCCGCGGCGCCGACGCCCTCCAGGTCGTCTCGCCCCGCACGTATCATCTCCTCGAACACCGCTGGATGGACGGACTGTACCGCTGGTATGTCGACGCCTTGCAGCGTCGCGTCGCCGAGTTCATCGCCTTCCTCGACCTCCTCCTGATCAACGGCGTCGCCGTGCGCTGGATCGGCGGCGGCGTCCCCGCGGTGCTGGGCTACCTCACCGGCCGTTCCTTCCACCGCGGCCAGACGCGCGCCTACGCGCTCTGGATCGTCGTCGGTTCCCTCCTCCTGGCCTGGTTCCTCATCGCCCGCTGATTTCATGGACACTTTTCCTGCCACGCTCCTCGCGCTCGCCATCACGGCCCCGATCCTCGTCGGCCTGATCCTGCTCGCCGGCCGCGACCTTCCTCGCAGCTTCACCTCGGGCTTCGCCTTCGGCGGCTTCGCCATCCCGGCCGTGCTCGGTCCTTGGCTGCTCGTCCTCTGGAGCGATCCGGCCACCGCCCCGCAGCAATTCGAGTCCGTCGGCTTCTGGGGCTTCGGCTTCGCGCTCAATGGCCTTGGCGCGCCGCTCCTCGCGATGACCTCGCTCGTCGGCCTCGCCGCGGGCATCAAGGCCCTCAACCAGGAGGTCGAAGGACGTAACACCTACCTCGGCCTGATCCTGTTCATGCTCGGCGGCACGCTCGGCGTGTTCGGTACCAACCACCTCGTCGGCTTCTACTTCTTCCACGAGTTCGCGCTCATCCCGACGTTCATCCTCACGCTCTTCTGGGGCGGCGAAGGCCGTCGTCCGGCCGCCATGCAGATGGCGATCTACCTGACCGCCGGCGCCATGGCTTCCCTCGCGGGCATTCTCATCGCCATCGACGTCGCCGGCGTCCCTTACGGTGAAGCGACCTTCGTGAAGGTGGCCGATGGACTCCAGAACGCGCCGCACATCCCGGTCGCCGTCGGCGCCCTGGTGCTCTTCGGTCTCGGCACGCTCGCCTCGCTCTTCCCGTTCCATTCCTGGGCCGCGCCCGGTTATTCCGCCGCGCCGACCCCGGTCTCGATGCTCCACGCCGGCGCCCTCAAGAAGTTCGGCCTCTACGGCATCATCCTGCTCGGCCTGAGCAGCCTCGATATCGCGGGCGGCTCGCTCGGCACTTGGTTCATGTGGTTCGCGGTGGCCAACGTACTCCTCGTCGGCCTCATCTGCCTCGCGCAGCGCGACCTCAAGCAGCTGCTCTCCTGGAGCTCCGTCGCGCACATGGGTCCGATCTTCCTCGGCATCTGGGTCTGCGGCGTGACCGGCCAGGCCGACGGCCTCGACGCCGCCGCCTTCCTGATGGTCGCGCACGGCCTCTCCTGCGCCGCGCTCTTCCTCCTCGCCAACGCCGTCCGCGCCCGCGCCGGCACCTACCGTCTCGACGAACTCGGCGGCCTCGCCGCGCGCACGCCGGTCCTCGCCGCGTTCTTCATCGCCGCGACCATGGCGTCCATCGGCCTCCCTGGCTTCGGTAACTTCTGGGGCGAAGTCGGCGTCTTCCTCGCCCTGCGCGCCCAGCCCCTATGGCTGCAGGCCGTCGTCGCTTCCACCGTCGTGATCTCCGCCGTCTACGCGCTCCGCGCCGTGGCTGCCACGTTCTTCGGTCCCGCCTCCGAAGCGCTCGAGAAGCGCTGGGCCGTCGCTCCCTTCGGTGACCTCGGCTGGGCTGAGCGCGCCGCCGCCGGCGTGCTCCTCGCCGCCTCGCTGACGATCGGCTTCGTCCCTTCGCTCGTGACCCAGTCCGTCAACCCGGTCGCCGCCGGCGTCACGACCTACTCGCAGCACAACACCAAGGCGCCGGCCAAGGCCGCTCCCGCCAAGGCCGCCCAACCCGCCCAGCGCTGATCTTTTCCGTCCGATGACTCCTTTCTTCGCCGCCGTCGACCCGGCCTTCAAACTCCTCGCCCCGCGTTCGGCCGACTGGCTGACCAT
>CAXNHL010000061.1:0-7178 GCA_964202105.1 Opitutales bacterium
TCGCGGAAGTAAGCCTGTTCGAGGAGGCAGGAGTCGGCGAAGAACTTGTCCACGCGGCCGGAGATGATCTTCTCCATGTTGGAGAGCTGGCCCTTCTTGCGGCCTTCGGCGGCGATGACCTGCTTCTCGCCCACGGCGATACGCTTCTCGAGTTCGGCGATGGCTTCGGCGTCGTTCGCGGCCTTCTGCTCGACGAGCTGGCCCTTGTAGTCCTCGACGATGCGCTTGGCTTCGTCGATGGCCTTGTCGGCTTCGGACTTCGTGAACTCAGCGGCGATCTCGCGTTCCTTGGCGACGACATCAGGGGAGACGTCTTCGCGGCGGACGAAGCGGGCGTTGTTGGCGACGACCTGCATCGCGAGCTGGCGGGCCAGTTCGGCGACTTCCGGGTTGGCGGCGGCGGCCTGGGTCTTGAGGCCCAGTTCGAGGAGGACGGCGATCTTGGCGCCGGTGTGGACGTACGCGGAGACGCGACCCACGCCGGTGGCTTCGAACTTCAGGACGCGGGAGACCTTGAGGTTCTCGCCGATCTTGAGCACCTGATCGTTCAGGTAATCGTTCACCTTGCGGGACTTGTCGGCGTGGTAAGGCTGCTCGAGGAGACCATCGGCGCCGTTGGCGGCGGCCTGGCCCACGAGCTCCTTGGCGAGCGCGATGAAGTTCTCGTTCTTGGCGACGAAGTCCGTCTCGCAGTTCAGTTCGAGGAGGGTCGCGGCGCGTCCGTCGGCGGAGACGTTGACGGCGAGGATGCCCTCGCTCGCCTTACGGTCGGCCTTCTTGTTGCGGGTGGCGACACCCTTGATGCGGAGGATCTCGACGGCCTTCTCCATGTCGCCGGCGGCCTCGGTCAGGGCCTTCTTGCAATCCATCAGACCCGCGCCGGTACGCTGGCGCAGATCGTTGACCGTCTGGGCGGTGATAGCGGACATGGTCGGATTACTTGGACTTACGAGGAGCCGGGCGCTTGGCCGGAGCGGCGCCTTCGACGGCTTCCGAACCTTCGTTGGCCTTCAGGAGCTCTTCCGAGATCTGCACCTCGGGCTGCACGGACTCGCCGGCGTCCTGGCGGGCGACAGGGGTCACGGTCTTGCGGTCCTGGGTCACGGCCTTGCGGCGGGAGAGACCGGTCTGGACGGCCTGGGTGAGGACTTCGACCACCAGGCGGATCGACTTGGCGGCGTCGTCGTTGCCAGGGACGGGGAACTTGAGGAGGGTCGGGTCGGAGTTCGAGTCGCAGAGGCCGATCACGGGGATGCCGAGACGGACGGCTTCGTTGACGGCGATCTCTTCGAGCTTGGTGTCGACGACGATCATCGCGGACGGGAGTTCGCGGTATTCGAGGAGGCCTTCGAAGTTACGGGCCATACGCGACATCTCGCGCTTCACGGCGGCGGCTTCCTTCTTGTGCATCTTGGCGAGGGAACCGTCCTGCTCCATGCGGAGGTAGGTGCGATACTTGTCGAGCGAGCGCTTGATGGTCGCGAAGTTGGTGAGCGTGCCGCCGAGCCAGCGGTTCACGGCGAAGGGCATGCCGGTCGACTTAGCGGCCTGGCGGACGACTTCCTGCGCCTGGGGCTTGGTCGCGACGAAGAGCACTTCCTTGCCCTTGGCGGCGGTGTCTTCGATGAAGGCGGCAGCGGCGGCGAGGCACGCGTGCGTCTTCTCGAGGTCGATGATCGACACGCCGTTACGGTGGTCGAAGATGTACGGACGGCTGCGGGGATTCCAGCGACGGGTCTGGTGTCCGAAGTGGACGCCGGCATCGAGGAGGTCTTTGACTGTGATGTTCATGGTATGTTTTGGCTCCGTATCCCGTTTCCTGCCGAAGGAGGGGACATTGGATCAGGTATTACTGACTGGTTTTTGGTTTTATGTCCGAGGCGATCGGCGGTCGCTTCAAACGGTGGAAAGTGGGTTCAAACACCCCTGCCCGCCCGGGGCAAGCGGGAAAATCAACCGAAAGGGGCTCCTTTGGAACTGACATGGGAAGCCCGCCTCGGCAGGGTCGGCGCAACGCGATGTCTTGGGCCTACCGGATACTCTTCCCGCTGCTGCTGATCCCGGCCCTCCCCTACTATTTCTGGCGGATGCTCCGCCGCGGGGGTTATGGCTCGGGTTTCAGCCAAAGGTTCGGCTTCTTCCCTTCTCAGGGCCCGAAGACCCCCGGAAAACGCCGTTTCTGGCTCCAAGCGGTCTCCGTCGGGGAAATCGAGGCCATCGGCCCCCTGCTCCGCCAGCTACAGGCCACCGGCGAGGCGGAGATCATCCTGACCACCACCACGAGCACGGGCTACCGTCTGGCCAAGGAAAGATACGCCGACGTGGCCAAAGCCATCGGTATTTTCCCGGCCGATCTCTGGCCCTGCAGCGCGCTCGCCTGGCGCCGGATTCGGCCTGACGTGGTCATCCTCGTCGAAGGCGAACTTTGGCCGGAGCATCTCGCTCAGGCGCGCGCCCGGGGGGTGCCCGCCTATCTCATCAACGGTCGTATCTCCGACAAATCCTTCGCGCGCCACCAACGCTTCCGGAAACTTTCTCATCACGTCCTCGGACACTTCCAGCAGATCGCCGCGGGCAGCGAAGAAGACGCGCGTCGCTTCCGGGTGCTCGGCTTCGACTCGACGGTCACGGGTAATATCAAATTCGACGTCGCCAGCGATGCGCCGATGTCCGCCGAAGAACGCGCGCGTCTCCGCGCCGATCTCGGCTTCGGCGCCGACCCGCGCACGGTGGTGCTCCTCGGCTCATCCACCTGGAAGGGCGAAGAAACCGCGCTCCTCAAGATCATCCGCGAGCTTCGCGCGGCCGGCACGGATGTGCGCCTCCTGCTCGTCCC
Organism: Opitutales bacterium; assembly: GCA_964202105.1. GTDB lineage: Bacteria > Verrucomicrobiota > Verrucomicrobiia > Opitutales > UBA953 > UBA953. Next base: position 2,837 of record CAXNHL010000061.1, read on the forward strand.
GCGTCACTCCGAACGCCGCGCCGAAGTCGCCGCGGAAGTCAGCGCCAGCGGCCTCGACTGGCACCAGCGTTCTTCCGGCGGGCCCATCGCTCCGGCCGGCACGATCGTGCATCTGGCTGACACCACCGGCGAACTCCGCCACCTCACCCGCGCGGCGGACCTCGCCTTCTGCGGCAAGAGCCTTGCTCCGCACGAAGGCGGCCAGACGCCCATCGAATGCGCCGCCGCCGGCGTCGCCATCGTCTACGGACCGTGCATGACGAATTTCCGCGACATCTGCCGCGGCCTCGAGAAAGCCAAAGCGGCTTCGCGGGCCGAAGACGGCGACGCGCTGGGCGGACAAATCCGGACCTTATGCGGCGACGAACGCGAGCGCACCGAGATGGGCCGCAATGGCGCCGCCTGGCACCAAGGCAACCGTGGCGCGACCGAGCGCACCTTGGCCCTGCTGCTGGGACGCTGATCAGGCGACGCGGAAGGCCTCGCGCAGACGGCGGGCCTCATCGCGCAGTTCGCCGCCGAGAATGATGTCCCGCGCCCGCTGGGCGCCCGCCGTCGGATCAGCCGCCTGGCCCGCGACCCAGAGGGCCGTGCCGGCGCTGAGACAAAGGGTGTCCATGAGCCCGTCGGAGACGCCGCCCACGAGCAGGTCGCTGAACATCGCGACGTTCTCCTCGGGCGTGCCGCCGCGCAGGTCGGCGACCGCGCAGGTCTTGAAACCGAAATCGCCGGGCAGCCAGACCGCGTCGATCGAAGCGAGTTCGCCGCAGCCGCGAACGCGTACCTCGCCGGCCGTGGTGATCTCGTCCATGCCGCCGCCCGCACGGGAATGCGTGACCAGGCCGCGCTTCACGCCGAGCTCACCGAGCGTCGCCGCGAGCGGCTCGACCCAGCGTTCGTCATAGACGCCCACGACCATGTAGGCCGGGCGGGCCGGATTGATGAGCGGGCCGAGGACGTTGAAGACGGTCTTGGTGCCGCTTTCGGCGAGCTGCTTGCGCACGCCGAGCACGGCCTTGAACGCCGGGTGGAAGGCCGGCGCGTAGAGGTAGCAGAAATTCGCCTCGCGCAGGCCGCGCAACAGCTGTTCGTCCGAGGCTTCGAGCACGACGCCTAGGCCCGCGAGGAAATCCGCGCTGCCGGATTTCGAAGTGATCGAGCGGTTGCCGTGCTTGAGCACCGGCACGCCCGCCGCGGCGACGATGAGCGCGCTGGCGGAGGAGATATTGAAACTGCCGGAGCGATCGCCGCCCGTACCGACGATGTCGATCGACTTCGCGGGCCAGTCACCGAAGTCGGTGCGGCGGGCGAGGTCACGATAGGTGCGCGCGAAGCCCGTGACCTCCGCGGCCGTCTCGCCTTTGCGCGCCAAGGCGAGCAGGAAGGCCGCCTTGTCCGCATCCGTGACCGCGGCTTCGGCCATGGCCAACGCAGCGACGGCGGCCTCCGCGGGAGCGAGGTCGCGACCAGCCGTCAGGGCGGCGGTCAGGTCAGGAAGGGCCAAGGCCATGCCGGATTAGCCACGTTCGGGGCGGGCGGGACAAGGCATTTTCGCCACAAGGGGTTTGCAACGGGGGGAAAGCACCCAATGATGGACCCTATGGACGATGGCGACCAACCCCAGGGCGACTTCGACGGTTCCGGCAACGCCTCTTGGGGCGAGGCCGACTGGTCTGGCTACCTGCAGCGCAACGACCTCGAGGTCGGCCGCTTCCTCGCCTACTACAATGAGGTCAAGAACCTGCCCGACCGTCTGGACATCAGCGCCCGCCGGATGGGCTGGGAGAACGCCGACTGGGCGCCTGGCGACGGCCCCGAGGAGGTCAACGACGACGAGGACGAAGGCCCCGACCTCCCTTATTGCATCCACCAGCACCCGGTCTACGTCGTGGCCCGCGCCCTGTCGCTGCAGCTGACGCAGTCCTTCCGCCGCTTGAACGTCGACGCCGGCCCGCAGCTCACGGCGCTCGCGGCCACCGACATCATGCACTCCTTCTGGGATGCGCAGCATCAGATGATCATGGCGATCAACGCCACGGACACCGGCGACCTACCCCTCGCGCTCGTGCACATGAAGCGCGCGCTCGCGGCGATCAATTACTCCATCGGCCTCACCGCCGGCCTGCCCGCCGCCGTGCGCCTGTCGTCGGCCGAAGCGGCGCACGACCTCGAAGCCACGCTCTTCGACCTCCGCGAAGTCTGCCTCCGCGTGATGGCCGACTGTCGCTGGGACGGAAAGAAGAAGTAACTCAGGCCTCGCCGGCCTTGCCCGACTTGCCCTTCGCCATGAACTGGATGAGGCGGTCGCTGAATTCCTTGGCGGAATCGTGACCCATGCCGCGCAGGGCCTGGACCGAAGCGGCCACCTCGACGAGACGGGCCATGTCACGGCCGGGACGCACCGGGATCGTCATGTGCGGCACCTTGCGGCCGAGGATCTCGAAGGTCTCGACCTCCAGGCCGGAACGCTCTTCGTCCATGCCGGGCTGCCAAAGCACGAAGGTGACGACCAGGTCGACGCGCTTCTCGCGGCGGACCGAACGGACGCCGAAGATCGAAGCGACGTTGATGATGCCGATACCGCGGCACTCCATGTAGCCGCGGTTGAGCTCCTTGGCCGTGCCCTGGAGCTCGCGGTCGCCGATCAGCGTCACGATCACGTAATCGTCCGCGACGAGGGAATGGCCGCGCTCGATGAGGGCCAGGGCGCACTCGCTCTTGCCGACGCCGGAAGCGCCGCGCAGCATCACGCCGACGCCTTTGATGTCCACCAGCGTGGCGTGGATGTTGGTGCGGGGGGCGAACTTCTCCTCGAGCAACACGGTCGCCTCGGCCGAGAAATCCTTGGACTTGAGCTGCGTGCGGATGAGCGGGACGCGATGACGGTCCGCGATGCGCAGCAGGAGATCGTCCACCTCGAGGCCGCGGGAGATCACGACAGCGGGGATCTTCTTGGAGAAGACGTCGTCGAGGAGTTTCTCGCGCACGTCCGCCGACTGGTCGCGGAGGTAAGCCATCTCGCCCGCGCCGAAGAGCTGGAGGCGCTTGAAGGCGAACTCCTTGAAATAACCGGTCACGGCGAGCGCGGGACGGTTCAGCGACTTCTCGGCGATCATGTTATCGAGACCCTCGGCGCCGGCGAGGAGCTCCATCTGGAGCATGTCCTTGAACGATTCGAAGAACTCACGCACCGAGACGGATTCGGGGCGGGTATCGGGAGCGGGGTCGGACATGGACGTCAGAGTTTGAAACCTTCGCCCAGATAATGGCGGCGGCTTTCGGGATTGTCCACGATTTCGGCAGGGGTACCGGAGACCAGCACCCTGCCCTGGTGGATCAGATAGGCCCGGTCCACGATGGAAAGGGTCTCCCGGACGTTATGGTCCGTGATGAGGATGCCGATGCCGCGCTCCTTGAGCTTACGGATGATGGACTGGACTTCGGCGACCGAGATCGGGTCGACCCCGCTGAACGGTTCGTCCATCAGAAGGAAGCGAGGACGAGTAGCCAAGGCCCGGGCGATCTCTAGCCGACGACGCTCGCCGCCCGAAAGAGTGAAAGCCGGCTGGCGAGCCAGTTTCTCAAGGCCGAGCTCGGTGAGCTGTTCCGCGGTACGCTCCTTGCGCTCGCGTTCGTTCAGGTCGAGCGTCTCGACGACGGCCATGACATTCTCCCAGACGGTAAGCTTACGGAAGACAGAGGCCTCCTGCGGCAGGTAACCCACGCCGGCGCGGGCACGCCGCCACATGGGCTCGGCCGTGATGTTCTGTCCGTCAAGGAACACCCGTCCGTGCGTCGAGGGAATCAACCCCACGACCATGTAGAAAGTAGTGGTCTTGCCGGCTCCGTTCGGTCCGAGCAGGCCGACGATCTCACCGCCCTGCAGGGACAGACTGACGTCCTGGACGGCCACCTTGGCGTCATAATGCTTGGCCAAGGCCTGCGCCCGGATGACGCCCTTCTCGCTCGATGCGGCCATGCGATAAGAGGAAAGCGGTCAGCGTCCCTTGTCGAGGCTTTTGACCTCCGGCAAGGTGAAGTCACGGCCGAGGAAGATCTTGGGTCGGACCACCTGACCGGGATTCAGGTCGTCAGGCGCCGAGTCCATCCGCCAGGACTTGGTCTTCAGGTCGTAGGTGACCTCTTTCGCCGGGACGCCTTCGTTGCCGTTCTTATCGAGGATGCGGGCATCGCCGAGGAGCCGCGCCGTACCGAGCTCGGGACTCATCTCCAGCGTCTTGCCCTTCGCGCTGGCGCCGCCCGCGACGACGCCGACATTACCGCGACCGACCACCCGGCGGGCGACGAGTCGTCCGGACTTATCCGGTGACGCGAGGCCTTC